>CAZURA010000053.1:0-30922 GCA_964622985.1 uncultured Bacteroides sp.
TGCTCCGGCTTATGCTTTTTAAACATAGGAACTAAATTCTGGGGGTTATTTTAATTAGTATTGCATAGGTACCCGATAAATCAAGATATTATGAGTAAAGATGTTAAGTGTAATGCCCCCGCCAGTGCTGTGTACGGAGTAGGAATCATCGGCGCAGCCATATATTTCATTTCAGTAGCCACCGGATTTTGGGTGGGAGTACTGGGAATTCTGAAAGCACTTGTGTGGCCAGCATTCCTGGTCTATGAAGCCCTGAAAGCACTCGGTGCCTAAGAGGTAAAACAAGCCTGAACTACAGCTCCATATCGCTGATGTGGAGGTCCAGCGCTTTTACAGAGATCTGGATCTCCCGGATCGATATGGCCAATGAGACGATCAGCATCACCAGGGCAATTCCGAAAATTATCTCTGCAGCAATCCGTTGTTCGATATATACCAGGAACATACAGAGGACACAAAGCAGCAAACTTCCAATGCCAAGTAACTGCATGGTACGGGTGAGTACCAGTCTTTTCCGAAGGTTCTGAATCTGACCCACGATCAGTGTATCCGGATTCTCTTTGTACCTTGCATGCAGACCTCTTACCACATTGGCGTAGGCCAGAAACCTGTTGGTATAAGCCAGTAAAAGAAGAGAGATGGCCGAGAAGAGTAAGGCTGGTGTGGTAAGGGTGAGTTGATTCATCATTTTTCTATTTTTTTCTAATCCAATCCGAGATTAAATCCAGGGTATCCTCATCGAAAGTCTCTTCAATGGTAGTATACTCTCCGGGTAGTCCTGTTTCACAATGCTGAAACAGGTGATTCAGATCTGGTATGATCCTGACTGTAACCGCTTCATTTCCAGATCTGGCCAGGCCCTCCCTGATGGCTTGTATATTTTGTGAAGCCAGTACCTGACAATCCTTTTCCCCATTCAAAGCGAGTACAGGACAACGAATAGTACCCAAATAGTCAGAAGGATCAAACATAGCAAAATACCGAAGCCAGTTGTAAGAAGGTTCTGGTATGGAAGCCATCAACCTCTTCTCGATCAGATCTATATCCTCTTCGCTGTATCCTTCTTTATCATCACTATAAAATGATCGTGTATAACTCAATACCTCTGTTCTCCAAACATCATATGATTCATTGGAGATCATGATATCATATACCTTATCCAGGACGGTTCTGCTATCTTCAATAGTAGGTTCAGGAACTCCGCTGTGTCTGTAGATATACACGGTTTGATCAAGTAGAATTGTCTTTCCATCCACACCCGGTCCGGCCAGTGTAATGATGAAGGCAATGTCCGGATATTCTGATGCCAGCATAATAGCGATCATTCCTCCTTCGCTATGCCCGATGACCCCAATTTTGGAGGGATCAATCTCTCTGCGTTTCTTCAGATAGTTAATAGCAGCTCTGGCATCACCAGCATGATCAAGTGTAGTGGACCCTTGATAGTTTCCACCTGATGATCCGACTCCTCTGTCATCATACCTCAATACAGCAATTCCTTTACGGGTCAGAAAATCCGCTATCACTTTAAAAGGTTTATGACCATAGATCTCCTCATCCCGGTTATGGGCTCCTGATCCAGAAACCAGGATCACGCATGGAAAAGGGCCCTCATCTCCAGGAAGAGTTAAAGTCCCGCCCAGTGAAAAATCTTGTTCTTCGTTTTGGAATTCAACCTCTTCTTCCATATAGGGAAAAGGAGGTGCTGGTTCCTGGGGGCGGTTCAATACAAAAGGTTCCACATGCCTTTTCAGATTGAGATCGAAACTCATGTTATTCTGGTTCCACTCCCCCTGTATGGTAGAATCGGAAGTAACGACACCCAGGTAATAGCCGTTGATCATCGGCGCATCGATCCGCAGGGAATCTCCTTCATAAGTAATCTTTCCCATGGGGATCCCGTTGGCTCCCTGGTCAGGGCTATCCAGGGTGGCCTGATAATTTCCATCATCACCCACTGAGATATTGAAGCCCAAACGCAGCTTAACACTTCCAGCATCCAGGATCCCCTGCCAGGAGCCAGTGATCTTATCACCGGTTACCTGGCTGTACATCATGTGAGAAACCAAAAACAGCATGGTCAGAATGACTGACCGAATCGAAGAATTCATAATTTTATCTAAAAGTAGAGAAAATTCCTCCAGTTAAGAGTACCAAAGCAATACGATTATGAAGCTTAATCTCAATTCTGTTTCGGAGACTGCGCTGCTCACCCTCAGAGCAAGAGTAGATGAATCGGAAAAACCGACTCCTCTTATTCTCGATCCCATGGGAAGTAAGATCCTGGATATAATCCTTTCCAATGCATCTCAGGCCCTTCTCAACAGACTGTTCCTAAAGAGAATACCTTCAACTTTAGTGAATTACCTGGCTCTCAGAGCTAGAAAATACGATGCATATACCAGTGCTTTTCTGAAACGATCCAACAGTTTAGTGATTAGCCTGGGATGTGGATTCGATACCCGCTACTGGAGAATATCAGAACAACCCTGGCCATACATAGAGATCGACCTGCCTGAAGTCATTGATACAAAGCAGGAATTGTTAGGTCCGGAACCACTATATGAGATGATCGGTTGCTCAGTTCTGGATCATAAATGGATCGAAAAGATCGCGTCTCATCAAACAGAAAATGTACTGTTCCTGGCAGAGGGCCTTTTCATGTACCTTCCTGAAAAAGAGGTGGTTCAGTTGTTTAAAAAGCTGGCTGATGTGTTTTCCAGGTCTGAATTAGTCTTCGAGGTAGTGCAAAAGAAATATACCCGGGGATTCTGGAAAAAAGTAGTGGTGTCGAAAATGAAACGGCGGACGGGTACTGCAGCAGGAACGTCCTATCTGTTCGGTATAGAAAAAGCCAGGGATATTGAGTCTTATTCAAACCGCATTAAGATCATTGAAGAGTGGTCCTATTTTGAAGATCCCGATATACGTCCCAGATTCCAAAAGATCTTCAGGAATATGAAAGCATTCTCTCGAACTCAGTGGACCATCCGCGCCAGGTTAGGATAAGCTGCCTAGTCCAAAAGTTGCCACTGAGAGCACTATCCTCTGACGCTCGCCTCAGGCAATCGTTTCATCACATCCTGTAACTGCTCATAGCTTTCAAAGCCCATGGTAAAACTATCCATGAAGGTTGAGCCGGTGTAAAACTGAAGGCATTCATCTTTCTTATCCAGCAGCTGTCCTGCCCCGTATACCTTCATGTTGATTATGGCTTTGCCGTTGTTTTTCATTCGAGACAGTACTTCTCGTACTACAGGCACATCGGCATCCATCCTTACTCCTCCCGGATTATACCGGGCCAGATCCACCTCCACCCAGGGCTCATCCGCAGCTGTTTGTAATGCACCCAGAGAATGACAGGAGATCCCGTGAGCCCGGATTATTCCCTCTTCTTTGGCTTCGCTAAGTGCATCCATAGCGCCCTTCATATGGGTATTCCAGTCGGGATCGGTAATGGCATGCAGCAGGATGATATCCAAATAATCTGTTCCCAGTTCTTTCCTGAACCGGTCCAGGTCACTTTTCACATCCTTGTAAGTCTTGGAATTGGTCTTGGTTAAAATGACCACTTCTTCCCGATTCACTGTTTTCAACGCTTTCCCCACATGAGGATGAGAGCCATACTGATCGGCCGTTTCCCAGAAGTTTATTCCTTCATCAAAACCGGCCCGAAGCAGATCGGAGAGCCCTTTGATGCCCAGTTTCCGTGTCTGGTTTGAGCTTCCGCCATATCCATGCGTACCGGTGCCCATGGCCATTCTGGACATCTCAATACCTGTATTCCCCAGGTGTACCCTGTCGTATGGATATAATTTCTTCTCACCTGCCAGCAGATCATACGGAAATGCAGCAAGCAGTGCCGACCCTGCCACACTGTACTTTAAAAATCTTCTTCTGTTCATGTTATTGAATTAAGATTTGATAAACGTGTTGGGTTACATTCAAAACGCTGAATGCCTGAATTTTGTTTACTCACAAACCTATGTTTTTCGTAGCTTTATATAGGCTTTACATCCGGAGGCACTATGAATGCTCTCTTCTTTTTGGTAGGAATAGTTGTGGCCTATCTGGCCGGGAGTATCAATTTTGCCATTCTTATTTCCAGATGGGTCAGGGGAATCGATATCAGGAGCGTTGGAACCAAAAATCCCGGCACCGCCAATGTGGGTAGAGAGGTGGGCAAAGGTTGGGCTGCATTGGTCTTTTTGGGTGACCTGGCCAAAGGATTGATCCCCCTGTTTTTGTCTAAATCCTTCCTGTTTCCGGAAGATCATTACCTGGACTGCATGGCGCTGGTCCTGATTGGGATGGCAGCCATTACAGGTCATTGCTGGCCTCTCTACCACCGATTTAAAGGAGGGGGTGGACTGGCCACCTCCATTGGAGTATATATGTTTTTTGTACCCGTTGAATTCTTTGTTACGCTCCTTGTAAGTTACCTGGCAGTACAAATCTTCTTCAGGACAAAGAAGTATGCCTACGGACAGCTTGTACCCATGTTCTTTATACCCCTTGCACCTCTGATGGTGATCCTTAGCAGCTTGTTTCTGGACATTCCAGTTGGGGATAATTTCCGTATTGGAGGCTATCCCTGGTACATGATCACAGGGGTAGCGCTTCTTTCGGTATATATCTTTATGATTAACCTCAGAATAGTCAGGCAACGGTTTTCAGAGGACGATTCTGATTAAACTACTATATATGCACGCGTGGGCAGTGGATCTACAATTGGTATCAGTGGCGGTCATGATGGTCTTATTCACTGCCACAGCCACCAGGAATATCCATGTTACGCTGCTGGTCATATTCAGTTTCCTGGCTCTACTTCTGCCCTTCCGGTTTGGCTTTTCAACCTGGTCCCTCATATCCTCGGGGTTATCTTTATTTGCATTTGCAATTGTCCTCTTTCTTTCAGACCAAAAAATGATCTTTACTCTTGATCCAAGTATTGAGATAAAGAAGTGGCGAATAGTTACCCGTCCTTTTGCCTTGCTCTTTATTCCCATTAAGATCTTTATGGGACAGAAGTTCCTGCTCTACCTCCTTGGAGGACTTTCCCTCTTTTTCATCGGTGCTGACCTGTATCGGTTGTTCTCCAAAAGGAGGATGTCCCGTTTCTTTAAAAAGAATGAATTCCAGCGCTTCTCTTCCATGACCTCATTTTTGGTGGCGATCTTTATTGTTTTTCTTCTGTTCCCTGCCCCGGTAGCTTACCTGTGTCTTTGTTTTATCTTATTTGGGGATATGGGAGCAAAACTAACCGGTCTTCGGTTTGGCCGAACAACAATCATCCATGACAAAACACTTGAAGGATCGTTGGGATTTCTCACAGGGAGTCTATATACAGGCTTTATCCTATGCACCGTGCTGAATATAGAGTTCTCGTACCTGATCATCGGCGCATTTGTTGCCACGGTGGTAGAACTCTTTTCCTATCATATGGATGACAATTTCACCGTAGGGATATTGACAGGAGGTTGTTTGATGGCGTTGAAGTATTTCCAAGTCATCTGAAATTGCTTTCATAGGCTCTGCTTTTCTCTCAATTTTATACATTTAAGAATTTATCTATCCTTAAGAGTATGAAACGAGCGGGGCATAAGGTATATATCGGCTCCATGGCCATGATCTTGATCGGAGTTACTGCCTACCTGGCCTACAGGGGTTATTCCTACTACAACACGGGTCTGGAGGAGCGTTTCTATCACATCGATCATGAGAACTTAAAACCAAGCGGATTAGTTGGACATGGCCTGGGTATCATTGGTTCATTGTTGATGCTATTTGGAGTTTCACTCTATATGTTGCGAAAAAGAGCGAGAGCTTTCTCCCGGCTGGGATTATTAAAGCACTGGTTGGAATTCCACATTTTTCTATGTTTACTGGGACCGTCTCTGGTGCTGTTCCACACCTCGTTAAAAATCGGGGGGTTGGTCGCCATAAGCTTCTGGTGCATGGTTGCGGTAGTACTCAGCGGGGTGATCGGACGGTTCATCTACATTCGGATCCCGAGAACGATCGAAGGAAGGGAGTTAAGTCTGAACGAGATCAAAGAACTCCAGAGCGATATCAGGAGCGTTCTGATAACTGACTATTCACTGGACCAGCAGAGCCTGGATGCCATTGTGGAGTCAAACCGTAGCCGAGGCAATATCAAGACTGATATACGCAGATTAAAGCATATCCTCAAAGCAAACCATCTATCCCGTTCCCAGCAATCACATGTACTGAAACTGGTGAGAAACGAGATCTCTATGAACCGGCGTATTGAGCGATTACAAATGATGCAGAATCTGTTCAGGTACTGGCATGTGGCTCATTTGCCATTTGCCCTTGTTATGCTTATTATAATGGTAGTACATGTGGCTGTTTCTGTCATCTTTGGTTATACCTGGATACTTTGAGCAACTATTGTCACCCCACGGGACAGTCCGATTAAGATGATCGGGTAATTATTTATAATGATTACAAATAAGGCCGTGGGATAACTTTATGAGATCCCGGTACGTACAATATTCGCCGAAACATAAGCGTTTAAAGTTAAGTTTATTGTTTATAAGCGATCCGGTGGCTCCTCAGCCGTGCAACCATTCTCCCCAACAACCAGATTTAGTAGTTAATGCAATGGATTTTCAATTCCGGAAGATCGGATTGAAGCTCCACCTGGAGAAGAATAAGTCATATGGAAACAGTGCTCGAAAAGTTATTTATCTACGGTTCAGTAATACTGTTATGCCTCATTGTGGTTTTGATTTACCTGCGAAAGCTTGCGCGGTCTTCGAAGAAAGTAAAGGCAAAGATCGTCGACGCCAAGGAGCAGGGTATTCATGAACCGGTTTCGCTGCATCCCGTGATCGATAAAGCGAGGTGTATTATGACAGGCGCCTGTATCATTGCCTGTCCCGAAAAAGATATCCTGGGTATTCTGGATGGAAAGGCCACTACCATAAACACATCCCAATGTGTTGGTCATGGAGCCTGCTTTCATGCCTGTCCTACAGAAGCGATTTCATTGTGTATCGGTACGGAAAAGCGTGGGGTGGAGTTGCCACATGTAGATCAGAATTTTGAGACCAACGTTCCTGGCATACACATAGCCGGAGAACTGGGTGGCATGGGATTGATTAAGAATGCAGTGGAACAGGGAAAGCAAGCTGTTGAGTGCATGGTAAGGTCACTCGATAAGTCTCACAACGCTCCCTACGACCTTCTCATAGTGGGTGCAGGCCCTGCCGGCATTTCTGCTTCTCTTGCTGCAAAGAAGCATGGAATCAGGTTTTTAACCCTGGAGCAGGATACCATAGGTGGAACAGTATATACCTTCCCCCGTCAGAAAGTGGTCATGACATCGCCCATGGACCTGCCCTTATATGGAAAAGTCAAACTATTTGAGACCGCAAAACCGGAGTTGCTTGATCTTTGGAATAGTGTTCTTAATAAATATGATATCAAGATTAAAGAGAATACCAAGGTTGAATCCATTACTGATACCGGTGGTGTATACAGGATTGAAACTTTGAACGGAGATGAATATCATGCAAAACATATATTGCTGGCCATAGGCCGCCGGGGAACACCTCGAAAGCTCAACATTCCGGGTGAGAACATGGAGAAAGTTGCTTACAGATTACTTGAACCCGAGAACATCATCAATGAGAACATCGTAGTGGTGGGAGGAGGTGATTCAGCTGTGGAAGCAGCAATGCTTCTTGCAGAAGATAACCGCGTAACACTTTCATACCGGAAGGATGCCTTTCAGCGGATCAAACCAAAAAACGGACAACGTATCATACACGCCATTGAGGAAGGGAAAATTGATGTAAGGTTCAACACTAACCTGAGGGTAATTGAAAGGGAGGAAGTGATCATCACCAACGGGAACGGGGTGGATAAAACAAGCCTGAAGAACCACCGGGTATTTATCTTTGCCGGGGGAGAGCTTCCTACTCAATTCTTACAGAAGATCGGTATCCGAATCACGAAAAAATTTGGTGATGCAATCCTGAAGCACAACTGATCTGATGACCATGAACTCTCCCATTCAAAAATACCTGGTCATTTCTATCCTCAGTCTGGCATTGCTGGTCTTCTCCTCTAGTGTCCGGGCACAGCTCTCTCCTGGTGAACTTGCCAGATCACACAGCCATTTGAAAGGGATTTCCAACTGCACCAAATGCCATGATCTTGGAGAAAAAGTATCCAGCGAAAAGTGTCTTGCCTGTCATTTGGATCTGAAACAGAGGATAGATCAGCGAAAAGGGTATCACTCATCCAAAGAAGTTACGGGGAAAGCATGTACGGAGTGCCATAGTGACCACCATGGCCTCAATTTTCAAATGATCAGGTTCGATACGGAACAATTTGATCACTCGCTGACGGGATATGACCTGCATGGGGCTCATTCAGAGATCAGCTGCAACACATGTCATAAGCTCGAGTTCATCAAAGATTCTAAAATCAGGAAGAAAGCCACTACCTATCTTGGATTGGATCAGAAATGCCTCTCCTGTCACGCCGACTACCATCAGGGTACACTTTCATCCGATTGTGCTTCCTGTCACGATTTTAAACAGTTCAGACCTGCATCAAACTTCGATCATACCCTGGCAAGGTACCCGTTAAAAGGGAAACACACAGGCGTGGAGTGTAAGAAATGCCATAAGGTGACGATTCACAACGGAAAAGAGATGCAGAAATTTTCAGGCATTGCTTTCGGAAAGTGCACTCACTGCCACACAGATGTTCATAAAAACAAATTCGGACAGAACTGTACCAACTGCCACTCTGTTGAGTCCTTTCTTCAGATAAGAGGTATGAAGAACTTCAATCACTCCCTCACCAACTATCCGCTGGAGGGAAAACACAGGAATGTGTCATGTAACAGCTGCCACAAAAATGGGTACACAGCAAACCTCAGACACAACAACTGTTCCAGCTGCCACACTGATTATCATAAAAGAGAGTTCATGAAAAAGGGAAAGTCGCCCGATTGCACCGAGTGCCACTCTGTGCATAGCTTTACCCCTTCAGGTTATACCATTGAAAGACACAACAGAAACACCTTTCAATTGGCAGGAGCTCACCTGGCCACTCCTTGTTTTGAATGCCATAAAAAGAACAACAGGTGGACCTTTAGAGAGTTGGGAACAAATTGTGCCGACTGCCACGAAGATATCCATATCCCGTTCCTGGATCAGAAGTACTATCCTGAATCCAGTTGTGAGAACTGCCATCAGGCAACCCGCTGGAGTGAGATTACCTTTGATCATACCAGGACAGGGTACCGGTTGGAAGGTGCCCATAAAAACCAATCCTGTAAATCCTGCCATTTCAGACAAGGGGAACAGGGCCGGATGGTTCAGCAGTTCTCTCAATTGTCCTCCATCTGCACGGATTGTCATCTGGACGTGCATCAGAAACAGTTTGAGGGCCCTTCAGGAACCAATTGCCTGAAGTGTCATGATTATTTTGACTGGAAGGCCGGCCTGTTTAATCATGATCAAACCGCTTTCCCTTTGGATGGAAAGCACAGGGAGGTGGCCTGTTACAAGTGTCATCCCAGGGTGATCAATAAACAACTATCCTATACCCAATACAAACTAAAAAGCATCACATGCGAATCGTGTCATTAGCTGCTCCATTCCTTCTGCTGATCTTTGCCGGTTGGATGGTTTTTCCTCCGCCGGGGTATGCTCCCGAATCGCCTCATGGAAGCGGTCTCAGGATAAAATGTAAAGAGTGTCACAGCCCGGAAGGGTGGCATCTTGACAGTGAAAAATATGCCTTCGACCATAACAAAACGGATATGCCATTGGAAGGGCAACACCAGGCCGTCAACTGCAGATCATGCCACCCTACCCTGGTATTCTCCGATGCAGAGACCGACTGCTTCAGTTGCCATACAGACATCCATAATCAGACCGTTGATATGGATTGCGGCAGATGCCACACCTCAAAATCCTGGATCGTGGAGAACATTATTGACCTGCATCGGTATAGCCGATTTCCACTTCATGGACCACACCGGATGGCCCACTGTGCTCAGTGCCACCCATCCTCCTCCAGTCTGTTTTTTGAGCCCCTGGGAGTGGAGTGCATCGATTGTCACATGAAGGATTATCAAGCTGCATCTCAACCTAACCACCAGCTGGGTGCTTTTTCCCTGGAGTGCCTGGATTGTCATCTCGTGACTGCCTTCACCTGGGGAGGATCGGGGTATGACCACTCGTTCTTTCCACTTACGCAAGGTCACGCCCTGTTTGAATGTAGCCGTTGCCATATGGGATCGGATTATGCGAATATCTCATCTGTGTGTGAGTCATGTCATCAGGATGATTATCTCGCCACAACGAATCCTGGTCATCTTGCACTGGATATCTCCACCAACTGTGAGGAGTGCCATACCACTATGCCAGGATGGAAACCGGCCGACTTCCCCATTCATGATCAGTTGTTTCCTGTTTTTTCAGGTGAACATCGAAATGAATGGAATGCCTGTTCTGATTGCCACACCAATTCGTCCAATTATTCCATTTTCTCATGCCTGGATTGCCATGAGCATAACCAGACAAAAATGGATGACAAGCACTCGGATGAAGCCGATTACCAATATAACAGCATGGCCTGTCTGGATTGTCATCCCAGAGGTGAACATGACTAAGAACTACGAATGAGATCTCTGGTTGCCATCCTGCTTACAATACTCACCTCTACACTCCTGTCGGGTCAGGAGAGTCAGGAGGGGAGGGTGTCTTACATTACATCTCAACATATCTATGTGAAGTTTACTAACACAGATGGGATAGCTGAAGGGGATACACTATATGTAATGAAGGATGGCGTTGAGATCCCTGCGCTACAAGTAAAAAGCTTCTCTTCCATATCCTGTGTTTGTATATCACTCATACAGTCCCCATGGGCAACTGCCACTACGGTCCATGCCAAACCAGTGAAACGGAACAACTCAGAATATGAGGAGGTTCCTGTGAAGGAGGTTCAGGATGAAGGTTATACCGAAAAAGTAGAGGATGGTCCAAATCAATCTGATGCTGACAAAATAGAAGCGTATCACCAGGAAATAAGCGGGAGGTTGTCGGTTTCCTCTTATTCTGACTTATTCAGGAACGAAGAAAGCCGGAACCAACGAATGAGGTATACCTTCTCCTTGAATGCAGAACATATGGGTAACTCTGCCTTCTCGGCCGAGAGTTATATCTCATTTTCCCACACCAACTCCAACTGGGAGACAGTCAAAGACAGCATTTTCCTGGGCTTGAAAATCTACAACCTCGCTTTGAGGTACGACATCAATACATCCATGCATGCATCTCTTGGAAGGAAGATTAATCCCAGATTATCTTCTCTAGGGGCTATTGACGGTTTGCAGGTGGAAAAAAGTTTCAGCTTTATTTCCGTGGGGGCCATTGTGGGATCAAGACCCGATTACAGAGATTACAGCTTCAACCCCGACCTTCTTCAGTATGGAGGGTACCTGGCACATGAGTTAGCCGGGAAGAACGGGAACATGCAAAATACGCTGGCCTTTATCGAGCAGACCAACCAGTCACTCACTGACCGGCGGTTTGCTTATTTCCAGCATTCCAGCATGCTCAATAAAAACCTGTTCGTGTTTGCTTCGGCTGAAGTTGATCTCTACAAAATAATTGCCGGAGCATCTGAAAGTACCTTTGAACTGACCAATACCTACCTCTCTTTCAGATATCGCATTATCCGCCCTCTCTCAGTCGGGATCTCCTACAGCGCCAGAAAGAATATCATCTATTACGAGTCCTATAAAGATTTCCTGGAAAGGCTCCTGGATAACGAAATCCTGCAGGGATGGCGAATCAGGGTAAACTACAGACCCGTGAAATATATGTACCTGGGGCTTCAGGGCGGTTACCGTTTCCGTAAAGAGGACCTGCAGCCCTCCAGGAACCTGAATGGATACCTGACTTACAGCCAGATCCCGGGGATAGGAGCCTCCGTAACGCTATCCTCAACCTGGCTGGAGACAAACTACCTAAAGGGTATGGTGTACGGAATCGGTATAAACAGAAGCTTGCTCTCCAACAGGTTGGATGGAGGTATGAAGTACCGTTACGTGGACTACTTCTATCACCGGAGTGAAGCTGAGTTGATCCAGCATGTCTATGAAGCTCATCTCTCACTGTCGATATACAGAAGACTATTATTATCTCTTTTTTACGAGGGTGCTTTCGAAAAAGAGTTCCCTGCCCACCGTATATATATAAACCTTACCCGCAGGTTCTAGTTACGGCAAATTGCTTTACTTTGTTAGCAAAGCTGTTCTACATCTTTGAGCTGATGAGATATCTGATCGCCTGGGTATTTAAAGTATTACTTAAAATAACATTATTTCGGAGGTATTACTATGCTCTTTATAAGAGATTATTTAAACCTTATAATCTTTTCAGAGGAGTGACCTCGTCTTGCAGGTTGGATGGTACGCTCAAAATGAGAGCTGACCTGGATGAGTGGATCCAGCAACACATTTTCTTTACGGGCCTATACGATCCCGGCAGCATAAATTACATGAAGAGCTTTCTGAAAGAAGGGGATGCTTTTATAGATATTGGGGCCAATGTGGGGTGTTTTGCCCTGATCGGATCCCGTACGGTCGGAAAAACCGGAAGGGTCATTGCGTTCGAACCGGTGAAGTCAGTATTTGAAAGATTTGAGTATAACATCAGCCTGAATCAGCTTGAAAACATCACTGCGGTAAACGAAGCTGTTTCCAATCAAAACGAAATCCTCAAGCTGTACCTGGCCAAGAAGGAGAACATGGGTATGTCCAGCATTTTCCGGCACGATACTGAATCGGGCGAAACTCAGGAGGTAAAGGCCTCCACGCTTGATGCTTACATTGAAAAAGATGAAGTTCCCGGTATCAAACTAATCAAAATCGATATTGAAGGTGCTGAGATCCTTGCGCTTGAAGGCATGACCTCCCTTATATCCCGATATCGTCCTGCATTCCTGGTTGAAGTCTCTTCCCGGGTTCTTGAATCTGAGAATGAAAGGGACCGGGTGTTTCACTATTTTGTAGAGAAGAACTACGAACGTTTTGCTTTGTCAGAAAAAGGTCAACCTTTCAAACCGGCAACCCGCCAGCTGACTCATTATACCAATTTCCTCTTTCTGCCAAAATAGAAAGGGTATTGGATAATATCCTGATTTTCTGTATCTTCAATTTTGTCTGTCAATTTCCCGGGCTAACCTCTGCCAAATACCCCCAACAAACACGTATAGGTAACTCGTGATCGGATGTTTGCTATCATCCGGATGGTATTAAATGTATTGAAACCGAAAATCCATACTGCTATGAGAAAATTACTATTTGCCCTGTGTTCTTTCTTCCTTGCTCTTCAACTTTTCGGACAGACTACTATTGACGGAGACATCAATGTAAATTCGGTTTGGACAAAAGCCAACAGTCCGTATCTGGTAACCCCTCCGGTGACCATCCAGGAGAACATTACTCTCACTATCGAACCCGGGGTAGTAGTTAAAAACCAAACCAGATATAATCTGCTATATGTGGAGGGAACATTAATTGCTGAAGGGACCGTATCTGAACCTATTGTTTTTACCTCAGGTTCAGATGATGATTTCGGAGGTGATTCCAACAATGACGGTTCTGCCACTGTGCCTGAAGCAGGAGATTGGTCAAGTATTGAGGTCAAGGAGACAAGTGGAAGCACATCCCGCATTGAACATTGTCTGTTTCGTTATGGTGGGGCCATTGAAGGGGTATTGTATGCAGCCAACAGTTCTCCTATCGTATCCAATTGCCTCTTCCAGTACTGTAAATATGGCTTTGAGGTCAACGGCCAGGTGAGCCCCTCACTGGAGAATAGTCGATTTGAAGGAATTACCATGCTCCCCGTTACTGTCTCTACAGGAAGCACGCCGCTGTTTTCCGGGAATGTATTTTCCGGAAATGCATTCAATGGTTTGGGATTGATTGAGAATAAATACAGCCTCAACGGAGATACGTATACCTTGACAAAAAGGAGCCTGGCAGGCATGGAGAACATCCCTTACATTATTGAACACCGTGTTGATATTCATGAAAACACCACCCTGACTGTCGAGCCTGGTGTAATTTTGAAAAATGAAGGAATTCTGGATCTGTTCAGGGTGTTCGGGACCCTTATTTCTGAAGGAACAGAGAATGATCCTATTGTGTACACATCCATTTCAGACGACCAGTATGGAGGCGATTCGAATAATGATGAAAATGCATCTGTCCCTGAAGCTGGGGATTGGTCAAGTATTGAGATCAAGGAGACAAGTGGAAGCACATCCCGCATTGAACATTGTCTGTTTCGTTATGGTGGGGCCATTGAAGGGGTATTGTATGCAGCCAACAGTTCTCCTATCGTATCCAATTGCCTCTTCCAGTACTGTAAATATGGCTTTGAGGTCAACGGCCAGGTGAGCCCCTCACTGGAGAATAGTCGATTTGAAGGAATTACCATGCTCCCCGTTACTGTCTCTACAGGAAGCACGCCGCTGTTTTCCGGGAATGTATTTTCCGGAAATGCATTCAATGGTTTGGGATTGATTGAGAATAAATACAGCCTCAACGGAGATACGTATACCTTGACAAAAAGGAGCCTGGCAGGCATGGAGAACATCCCTTACATTATTGAACACCGTGTTGATATTCATGAAAACACCACCCTGACTGTCGAGCCTGGTGTAATTTTGAAAAATGAAGGAATTCTGGATCTGTTCAGGGTGTTCGGGACCCTTATCTCTGAAGGAACAGAGACTGATCCTATTGTGTACACATCCATTTCGGACGACCAGTATGGAGGCGATTCAAATAATGATGAAAATGCATCGATCCCTGAAGCTGGGGATTGGTCAAGTCTTGAGATCAGGGAGACAAGTGGAAACACATCCCGCATTGAACATTGTCTGTTTCGTTATGGTGGGCGACTGGACGGAGCCTTATATGTGGTTAACAGTTCACCAACGGTTACTAAAACCAGATATGAAAATTGCGAGACTGGATTGCTTATTTCAAATCAAACCGGATTGCAGATACATAACCAGGAATTTTATAAATGTGGAACAGGTCTGCTAATAGAAATCTCTTCAGGTGTGGTCGAAGTGGATAGTTCCAGCTTCAACAGAAACGGTCAGGCCTGTCTTATCACCTCAGGAAATGCTTCGATACATCATTGTGAGTTCTCCGAAAATAGTCAGTTTGACATCTCCAATATGACCTCAAACGTCATAGAAGCCAGGGAAAATACATGGGATCAAAACACTATTTCGGAGATCTTTGCGGTAGGGAATCCGAAAAACCTGACGAAACTCAACGACTTCTATGACGATGCCAATTTGGGGATAATCGATTATTCCGATTTTTTACTCCCTGCCGAAGGTATCTACCTGGTAACACCTGGCTCGGGGATACAGCGTAACAACAGCTCAAAAGTTACCATCGGTGCTTACCCGATATCCGCAGATGCCAGGATCCTGTTCTATAATGAAACCCACGGCGAGTGGGTCCCGCAGTCAACCACTTATCTTGATTCCCTGCATATAGAAACCTTCTTTGATTTCACGGATGTCTCCTTAGGCCTTTATGATGTGATCCTGATTAATGGCGCCGACTCTCTGAAGATGGCTGAGGGATTTGCACTGATCGATGCAGAAACATCCTTTGGAGAGTGGGTCCGGTTTGAGGCCTCAAATGAAAACAAATATTCTTCGGGCGTAATGCTACCCCAGGGCGAAAGAATCTATTGCCTGATTAAAAAGTCTCTCCGCCCCTATCATGCTTCGACCTGGAAAGGAAGCATTGCTGTTACCGGAGAAAAGGGACTGCTGGGAATGAACAACGAAACACGCAAGGACGTGGCTCTATTGATGGAAAACGTCGAGGCGGGGTATTATACATATAACATATCATCCAGTATCAATGACCACTGGGAAGGATATATTAAATTCTGTCATGATCCTGACACCCTGATACTGGGAGAATGGAACAGTGGTGAAATACTTCGATCCCACGGTGACGACTGGAAGGTGTTTGAATTGAACAGCTCAGTAAATGAACTCTCCTTACAAAGTGAGGGTTACGGCCTTAACAGCTCCATTGAAGTGTATCAAGACTTCATTGGGAACCTGGATCAAAGATGGATTTTCAGGGATTCGGAGTTCGGTTATATTATCAATGGAGTTATTCAGGATCCTCCTGTGGGGAAGTACTATGTAAAATACAATGATTCAGCCGTCCTTAAAAAAGGGGGAAGGCGGAGCGATGACCAAACCAGAGAGTATATCCTATTCGCTGGTACGAATGGATTAATTGATGCACCTGAACAACCTATCGAAAATGTATCCTTGCCAATAATTACTTTTGGTCAGGACTATTCTACTTTGGTGATTACCGGCAGGGGCCTGACAGAAAATACCATAGTTTCATTGTTCAACGATACAGATACACTCACACCGGCAAAGCTGGTCTATAATGAGAACAAAGGTGAGTTGCGTGTTGACCTGGACTTCGGCCTCACTGATACTGGTCAATTCGTGTTGAATTTACAGAACAGCATTTCTGATTATACACATCCCGCAAAAATTACCATTGAGAATAATCAGTGGAGGCCTATCGGGATAGAGATTATTGGAAACGACAAATACAGGGTGGGAAGATACCAGACCTTTATCGTAAAAATCACCAACCAATCCAACTCAAACATCAGGAACGGGTATATCTCCATAGAATTTGATAATGAAAATGTGTTCATGCATGTTGAGGATGATCTCCTGGCGCCTGAATTCAGAGATACTCTTATTCAACTCTACCACGAGCATCATGTTTTGAAAGAATATTTCTTCTTTTCCAATTTGCCGCCGCAGAAAGACCTCTATTTAAAACTAAAGATCTTTTCGGAAGACGTCACTGCTCAGGAACCCATACGCATGAGAGTGAAAAGCGGAATTTTACTGGATGAGACTTATGCTGATATTTTCTCACTTTATACCAACACAATTAGGGGCATTCTGGATACCATTCCACTCAATCAAACACTAAAAGACTCCATCGATGCGCTAACCTATACACAATGGGATGAAATCAATGATTATCTGGCAGAATACCTGGGATTGAATCATTTTAACTATGACGAAAGCCATACATTGAAAAAGGCCGCCTTTTCTGTGAGCTCAACAGAACAATCTAACTCAAATACAGACGCATCAGCACATGACAGAGCCAGATCATGGAAGAACTGGTGGCTGGGGGGTACTGGACTGGCAACAACCAGGTCCCTTGAAAGGCTTGCCGCAGCTTCCTTTCTTTCAGGTATTTTACCACCTGGAATTAGTATTGCGTTTGGCGGTCCAAAAGCAGTTTTGAGCGAAGGATACGACGTCGTTGTTTCACTTTGGGAGTATTGTACTTCAGCCATCTCTATGCAAGATGAAGCAGGAGAAAATTTACCTACTATAGCGGAACGGGAAATGGATTGGGTTTTTTCTACTACTCCAGAAGATAAATTCGGACCTACGGGAGCATCTGTAGCCGTCAATGACTCCATCTCAAATCACTTTGTTGATTCGACGGCATTGTTCGAATACAGGATCGATTACTGGAACAAGGAGGATGCCACGGCTCCGGCAGCCATCGTCTATATCAGGGATACGCTGGATACAGACTTTGATCTCTCCACATTCAATTTTACCGAGGTGGGCTTCTTGAAGTGGACCGTACCATTGGATGGAGGAGATTATGTGAATGTGGATGTGGATACCCGCCCCGACATGCCTTACATCGTCAATATCGAAGGCGCTCTAGATCCGGCCACCAGAGAAGCATATTGGGTACATACCACCCTGGATCCAAGTACGATGGAACTGACCGAGAATCCAGTAGGCGGTTACTTACCACCCATTGACTCTACGGGATACCAGATCGGGTGGGTTTCCTACACCATAGAAAGCCTTCCGAACCTGCCAGACAGTACACAGTTTACCAACCAGGCTTTCGTGAATTTTGACGGGGTAGGCAAGTGGGGCCCTGCACCGAAAGAGGGTCCGTTTACTAACATCTACGACTTCTCGGCACCTGTCAGCAGTGTGTTGGAAGGATCCGCGCTTTCTTATACGGACTCGGCAAAAATAAGCTGGACCGGATCTGATTCCGGTTCAGGTGTCCAGGATTATACCATCTACGTCTCTGACGGAACCGGGTATTCCACTTGGAAAATCCACATTCCGGATACCACATCCTGGTTCCACGGGGAGAGGGGTAAGACCTATCAATTTTACAGCGCCGCTCGAGACCGGGTGGGGAATGAGGAAATCAAGGATCAGGTAGCCGAACACACTGTCCTTTTCGTGGATACAGGTCTACCGGAATCTGGTATGGGCGGAGGATCCTTTGGCGTATATCCCAATCCCTCAACAGGACTGTTTACTCTTGAAAAACCGGCAGGTTCATCATCGGTCCGGGTGCATCTCTTCAACGCGACAGCACAGAAGATCCGTTCATTCGAAATGCGGGAATCAAAGATGCAACTGGATCTTTCCGCTGAACCCGACGGAATCTATATTCTCTCCACATCTGGTGAAAATGGCATGATTTATAGAAAAATAGTCAAGAACTAAAAACGTGTAAATAATTGACAATGAGACGTATATTAATTCTTTTATCAGTATCTATAGCAGTAGTGATAAACCTTTCCGGGCAGGCACAAATCCCTAACAGTGGTTTTGAGGAATGGGTTACTGAAGGAAGTGACCTGAATCCAGCCGGATGGATGACGACCAATAACAATCCCCTGGTCAGTGTAACACAGTATACCCCGGCCCATATGGGTGATTTTTCCATGAAGGTAAGTACCTTCGAGGCTGTAAATATGACCTTTGCCGAGGTTGCCACCTTAGAATTTACCTGTACCGAACGGCCGGCGGCACTGAATGCGTGCCTGAAAACCTCTGTAATGCCGGGCGACAGAGTACTTCTGATCATGGCCTTCTTCAACGGAGATTCCATCGTCGCCCTGCCGACAGACTGCACTTTTTCCATAGATACTACCCTCTCGGAATTCACCTGCTTTAGTTTTCCTGTCACTTACTATTCCAGCCTGACACCTGATTCAGCCATCATTATTGTCATGGCAGGATCTGAATCGCCTATGACAGGTACAGAGATCATTGTGGATGAGTTGTCCTTTACATTGGCAACTCATAATGAACCTGATATTGAGTCTGAGGAAAGAAAAATCATGAACTATCCCAATCCGGCCGCATTTGTTACATATATCCCTGTTAAGCTTGACTATCCATCGGAGGTAGTGGTTCGAATATGGGATCTGAACGGGCGAATGGTTCAGTTCTACACGTTTCCCGATTTACCTGCTGGCCGGCAGGAAATGAGAATAGATACCACTCCGCTAGAAAATGGTATTTATGGTTATTCGGTTACTACGCAAGGTCACACTAAATACAGCAAACTGGTCATCTCCAGATAAAAATAACTACCCAACAGCAACCGTGAGGTGTTTACGCTGGATACCAATGAGGTAGCTATGGGTGACCAAAATGGCGATAACGCAATGAGATGGGACAATTCAAACGCTCCCCTCTATATTCCCGGAGGTTTGTAAGAAGTTTAAATCAAATCAGCCCTTCCCAGTCCGATAGTAGGAAGAGTAGAAAATATAACAGAAAACCTTATTATATTGAAACGCAAAAATCTGGTAAGGGAAATTTATTTTTTCCATCTTGGAGCTGAAGGCCAGATCCCTGTAATCGGTACATTAATGATAGAGGAAGAAAGAATCAATTAACAGCATTCTTCGTAACCAATGAGAAACTAATAATCAAACATATGATGGAATATCCAAAGTTTTATGATGAAGTAGAACACATTATTCTCAAGGATGATTTAAGTGAGTTCCTTGGATCCAGTGAGGAAGGAATTATAGATATATCTTACCTGGACATTGTGAAAATGGCAGGTCATAGCTGCGTTGTGGTAAGTGGGGCGTACCTGATTGCGCAAAAAGGACTTCAGGCCCTATTTGGCACAGAACTTCCCAGGAGAGGGGAGATAAAAGTTGAATTGAGAGATTCTCTCCAGGAAGGGAATACAGGTGTTTTTGCACAAGTACTGTCAAATATAACCGGGGCAACCACCGACACAGGATTTAGTGGTATTCAACAAAGGTTTAATCGCAGGGGACTGCTGTTTTTTGGTGCAGATATTCAAGCAAACGTGCGTTTTACAAGGCTCGATACGCACCAAAGTGTTGAAGTTACTTATCATCCGGGGAAGGTGGTAAAACCTGGTGATATTATGCAATCTGCCCTTGGTCCTGATGCTACAGAAGAGAGCAAGAAAGAGTTTCCGAAACGATGGCAGGAGATGGTAAGAACGATCTTCGATCATGCTGACCAGGTGATCGACATCACATAGCATCTACACTGGTTTCAACCCTACTCAAAAAACAGATTTATTATGATTGCGATATTGCACGGATACTTGCTTGAAGGTTCAGGCAGCAATTTATGGACCCGTTCTATTATTCAGTCTTTATGCAAAAATGGTGAAACCGTCCACCTGGTTTGCCAGGAAAATCACCCCGAACTATATGATTTTATTTGCGAAGGGATACTCTATCACCCCGACGGAAAAAGGGAAACCCTGTTGAAGCGCAAACAAGTCTACTCTGGCAAATGCATCTTGCACAAGCCCAAGCTGGGGGAAACATTGCCTGTTTACGTACGGGATAAATATGAGGAGTTCTCAAATCCCCAACCCATGATTGACATGGATACAGAGGGGATAGAAAGCTATCTTGAGACCAACATACGGGTACTTAATCAGGTCGCAGATGAGCATCATATAAAGGTCATTCATGCAAACCACGCAGTCCTGATGTCTGTGGTCGCCCAACGTGTGGCCTCAAAGCGGGGACTACCCTACACCATCATGCCCCACGGCAGTGCCATTGAATACGCAGTAAAAAGAGATACCCGATTCTTCAAATACGCTGAGGAGGCCTTTGACAACGCTCAGCGGATTTATGTGATCGGAAAGGAGATAAGAAAAAGGGTCAAGGATCTGTTTCCGGCACTGACCAACGTGGAAACAAAGATGATGGAATTGAATTTAGGTGTCGATACCTCTCTGTTCAATCCTGTATCGATCAGGCACAGGAAAGATAAAATCACAGAGATGTTTGAGTTATTAAAAGGTGTGAAGCGGGGTAAAACTGAGCTTCAGGAAACACAGATGCAAACTGAATTGACTGCTGATATTTCAAAGCAAAAATTACTGGAACTTATAACCGCCTCATCTTCTTATAATGCAAAATCCACTGATGAAATAGCGGAGGGAAAGCTGCAGATGATAGATTGGGCCAACGATAAGATCATTCTTTTCGTTGGGCGAATAATTGCCAGCAAGGGATTACATTCCATCGTGGCCTCATTACCTGAAATACTTGCTGCCGAACCCAATACTCGTCTGATTGTAGTGGGACACGGGCCGCAGCGAGAACCCCTTGAGGCCATGATCTGGGCATGGCAAAACGGGCGTACTGAATTAGTTTTAAACCTTGTACAATGGGGAAGAGAATTGGAAAACAACGGAAGCACACCGCTGGAGGAGATCCAGTTCTATTATGATCACCTGAAGAACTCCGGTGAGTTGGATGCCTATTTCCAGAAAGCTCAAAAACACCTGGACTCGAACAGGGTTATTTTTACCGGCTACCTTACTCATCGAGAATTGTGCCACCTGTTTCCTGTATGCGATGTGGCCATCTTTCCTTCCGTGGTACCTGAGGCAGGCCCTCTGGTTTTTCTGGAAGCAATGGCCTCGGGATGTTTCCCCATCGGCACCTATTTTGCAGGTATGGCTGCCAGCATTGATTCCGTATCACATGTCGTTCCCCCTGAAATAACCGATTTAATGAAACTAAGCCCCCGTGCCGATCAAACTGTACAGGATATCGTCAATAATGTGAAGAAGGCTTTGTATGTAGATGAGAAATACAAAGAAAAGCTTCGTGCAGTAGCCATTGAAAAGTACGACTGGAAGAACATCACTAAAAAACTAGCCACTGATTTATATCAGATGACTTAAAAGCCGAAACTGAAGCTGATCCGAAGATCCTGCAGGGTCTTTCGTGGTTTGGCGGTAGTGCCACCAGCCCCCATTGATTTGATTACACGTTAATGTTCTTAGAGAAGGAATATTGATTACCTTGTCTCTATTCAAAAAAACTGTAAATAAAATGATAGCGCAAGGGAAATCCTGTAAGCTGAAAATTATTAAACGGGCAAGTTTTGGTCTCTATCTGGGAGATGGGTCAGGAGAAGAGGTGCTGCTGCCCAAAAAATATTGCTCAGATGAGATGAAACCGGAAGGTGAGGTAGGGGTTTTTGTCTATCGAGATTCCGAGGGAAGAAAAGTCGCAACGACATTAAGCCCCAAAATCCTGATCAATGAGTTTGCGTTGTTGCAAGTAAGCGCCGTGTCTGAGGTGGGAGCTTTTCTGGATTGGGGATTGGAGAAGGATCTAATGGTTCCTTTCAGAGAGCAAAGACAAAAGATGGAAGTGGGACGATGGTATATTGTATATCTCGATATTGATCTGAAAACAGACCGGCTTTATGCCAGCAATAGGGTCGAGAAGTTCCTGCAGAATGATGACATTTCGATTAAGGAAGGCGATGAGGTTGACGTGCTTGTATTGCAGAAAACTGATCTTGGATATACAGTAATAATAAATAATGCTCATAAAGGATTAATCTTCGATAACGAAATCTTTAAAGAACTCTCAATCGGTGAAAACCTAAAGGGTTATGTGAAGAAAATTCGAGAGGATAATAAAATCGATGTTACTATTCAGCCGATAGGGTATCGCAATGTTATTGATGTGAATAGTGAAACGATTTACAAAATCTTAGTAGAGAATGCCGGTTTCATCGCTATAACAGATAAAAGCACCCCTGAAGAAATATACTCGCAATTCGGTATGAGTAAAAAGGCATTTAAAAAGTCCATCGGGGCGCTATACAAACAACGAATCATTTCTTTACAGCCTGATGGGATAAAACTGGAATAACCGGAATCGGCCCAAGGTGGATAGGTTGTCCGTTTTTTCCAATTAAAATACAATTCCCAATCCGAATGTAAAATCTGCATACCAATAATTCCAGGACATACCGAGATTCACATTCACTCGATTACCTAAAATACCAATTAATCCACCTTCAACAAGTTCGTCAGCCATTTCACCTAATCCTAAACCTGTATATCCATGTAATCTAAGCTTTTCCCAGGTCATTATTCGTTTAGTAACTCCAACAGATGCTGTAATCAATTCATCATAAATTTCTACACCAAAATCATCTATCCAGGGATCATCCTTTCCTCCATACCTCATACTTCCATAGGCACCCCAATTTCCCAGATAACCAATCCTGGCTCCAAGAGGATGTTTTATGCTGCCACCATATCCAAGAAAAAATTTTCTGGCATTATCATGAAATGCATCATTTTTCCGCCCTAATTTTAACTCTTTCCTCTCTGTATCAGCCTGATCACTAATTAAGTCAACTTTAACAAAAAACTCAATGCTACCAATCTCTTTTACATCATCATATACATCCCAAACAATTGTGTTATAACTTTTTCCCCCTCTAATATTCGAGCCAACATCACCGATAACACTTTTTGGTTCAAAAACAGGCGCATTATCAATTGAGCAAGTCAGTGTAACGAAGTACAGTTGCTGAGCTGTAGATCCTCCTATTCTATAATTAATCTCCAGATTCTCACCAGCCTGTTCAACCTTAATATTTTCAACAGTCTGAGCAGACAAAAAGGAAAATGAAGTCATGAGAAGCAGAAAAGACATCAACTTTTTCATTGGTTCTGTGTTAAAGTATGTCAACAATAGACAATGTATTGCCCACTATTGTTCTAATGACATTAAATAGCGCCATCGATAATCTCAGCTATAGGAGCGGAAAAACCGTCAAGAAAATAACAAAAGCCCGATTTCTCTACTTCTGTCTGGCACCTGAAACAGGTAGGGGGTCACTGTTAATAACTCTCCCTTTTTTAGAATAAACCTAAAAAGGTTCCTCCTCGGGAATTATTAAATTTAATCTGCCATCAACCTATCTTCAGAGGGAGAATATTTTCATTCGTTGATTCCTATTATACAATAGAAGCGGATTATACGTATTGAAAGCGATTAGGAGTGGCATTGAGCATATACTATAAAAGGTTGTCAAATAAAAGTAATACTAAACCTCCTCAACATGAATATTTTAAAAAGTTCAATCGCCATCATTTCAGGCGTGAGTATTTTCTGTTTTTCAATACTAAATGAATTGCACGCCCAATCCGGATATCCTGAAATCGATACTTCTGGCCTGGCTGCTTACTACAGTTTTAATGGCAGTTTCAAAGACTCAACCGGTAACAATGTGGATGCATTTCCTAATAATGCCCTCCTAGCCGATGATCGTTTTTGTCAACCTCTTAATGCGGTTCAATTTACTGATACGGATAGCTACCTGCATATCGATGATGATCCTTCACTGGATTTCACAGATGCTTTATCCATCTCGTTCTGGCTCTATCTCGATTCAGTACCGGAGAGTGATACCAGGCTTTTATCCAAATCCGATCCGGAAGCTCCTGCAACCGGCAGTTACTGGATTACACTACATCCCGGACCTGGACCATATCCAAATAGCGGAACGCCATGGAGTTTTTCGTTCACTGATGAAGATGGAGTAGTGCAGACTTATACATCCGAATGGGGCATGATCACTGAGTTTTGGGTCCCTTATACTATCACCTTTGATGGAAATATGCTCATGCTCTATATGGATGTGGAACCAGTGGCTATTTTCGAAGTAGGACCTGTCACCATACAACCCAATGAGCATCCTCTTTGGATTGGAAATTCTGTGGGGAGTGGTATTACGGGTGAAATTGACGATGTTTTGATTTATAATCGCGTCCTTCAAGAATCTGATATAGCCAACCTGGTTTCATTTCACGGTAGACTCCAATTTGATAACGAAAGACCCAATATAGGGGCCTATATTGGAGATACGATCGCGCTGATTTCAAATCATACTGGACCTTTCTTGCAATACAAATTCTCTAAGGGCGAAGAGGTGATCCAGGATGGGACTGATTCTATCTGTCGTGTTGCTATTCAGACTGAATCAGATTTTGGGGAATATAGTTGTCTGGCTTATAACTGCCTCTCCTCACATACCAAGTACTTTGATGTGGAGGAAATACTTATCCCATCTGATATTCAAATTGTAGATCAGCCGCATGAGATAATAGCCTATGAGAATACCATAGTCTCCATGGAGCTCTCGCTTTCAGGCAATACGGATTTGGCTTCCTACCAGTGGTACCTGAATGGGATTCTCACAGCGGAAACCAGGGAGCATATCCTGACAATCGCAAACCTATCTGCTGCCGATACAGGATATTACTATTGTAAAATAATGGATCGCGGTTCAGAGCTTTTTTCCGATTCAATTCATGTCAAATTACTCTCCAGTGAGTCCTATCCTCCTATTGATACCACGGGACTGAGAGCCTATTATGCATTTAATGGAAATCTATCCGACTCCACTGGAAATACAGGTCCGGCAATACCTTTTTCAACAGTTGCCGACACTTCCATTTTCGCAGTCCCAAACCAGGCCATACGCTTTTCAGGATCTGATAGTTACCTGGAGATCCCGGATGATCCGGATCTGGATATAAATGACCAGCTTACTATAGCTCTTTCAGTACGGATAGATACTATTCCTGAAAAAACTAAACCTATCCTGTCAAAACCATATAGCGTGACTGATTTCATTGGAAACTATGCGTTGCTGATCGATCGTAATCTGCACCTAATGTTTGTTGTTACAGCGGCTAATGGTACTCAATATGTACATTCTTCAACTACTCCCCTTCAACCTGGAAAATGGTATCTACTTGCAGCAACATATAATGGAAGTGAATTGAATACTTATGTGAATGGTATACCTGATACACCTTTGGCTGCACCCGGATTGACTTTACAAACAGATGATAATCCATTAATTATTGGAAACCAGGGTTCAACAATAAAATCCTTTGTGGTGGATGAATTCAGGCTTTACCAACAAGCAATGGAACCAGATGAGATCAGCTCATTTTATGCACAGCATTTACCCCAAGTGCTTAGCAGTCACGATACCACCTCAGCTTGCTTTGGAGATAGTGTAGTATTTGAACCCGATGCATCCGGACCATTTCTGCATTATACATTCTTAAAAGAAGATGTTATCCTGCAGGAAAACGGCCGTTCATCCTATACTATTGAAGTAACCTCAGAAGAGGATTTGGGACAGTATAAATGCATCATCAGTAATGGATTCGCGATCGATACGGTAACAATAGATGTTGAATATGGCACTCTGTATGACAACATCTATATTTACGATGCTCCAACCACAGAGGTATATGCATCAGAAGGAGATGAAGTGCAAATTGCATTTTATGTGAACAGCAACCAGGATGGCCTGGTATATGAGATGTACCACAATGGGACTTTGATACCTGATACCAATAGAGGTGTTCACAATATAGCGCATGCAACAGCTGCAGATACAGGGGCATACCATCTTGTGGTTATAAATGGCTGCGAACGCATAGTTTCCGATACAGTATACTTGATCTTGCAAGGACCAATCGATCCTTCCTTTGAAGTAGTAGAGTGGGACTGGACTGGTAACATAAGTGGTTCTGGTAGCTCTTATTTCAATAGGATTTGTACTGGTTCGGATGGTAGTTATTGTCTGTTTGGTCATTTTAATGGCGGATTGCAGGTAGAAAATGATGAGGCATTCGCTTCAGATAATGACGATGTTTTTATCGTCAAATACAGTCAGAATGGAGATTACCAATGGTGTAAATTCCTTTCCAGTCCTTACCCTATAGGGAGTGGAGATTTAGCTCAAGATAGTGATGGCAACCTGTATGTGGTCGGCTCATTTTTCGATTCTATACACATTGAGGGCCAAGTGCTAACCACCGACCAGACAACTAGCGGATACCTGGCCAAGTTCAGTCCTGCTGGTAATTTGATATGGATCACAAAACTGCAACCTTCTTTGAGAATGAGTTGCGACCATATTGAGATTGATGCAGAAAATCATATCTACCTTGGAGGAAACTTCTACGGTACACTTACCATAGTTAATGAGGAGGTCACCGGTACATGGAGTGAATGGGCCAATGTAATGTTCGTGGCCCGTATGGATACAACAGGTTCATGTGAATGGATCAGTCATTCCGTAACGGATGCGGATATGATGATGGGATTCGGCCTTGTGGATATGGTGCTTAGCAGCACAGGTGAAATAGTTGCTTGTGGTACTTATACCGGTATGGCCGATTTCGGAAATGGGGTGGTACTGAACACTTTTATTGAAGCTCCCTTCCTGGTGAAGTACAATCAAGATGGAGTAGCTCAATGGGGAACTACCATGAGTACAGATTTTGGTTTTGGCGAAGCATTTGATGTGAGTGTGGATGAACAGGGAAGGATTTTTATGACAGGGATGTATCTAAGCGATATAGCCTTTGGAGATTTCTCTATCGGAAATGACGGGTCAAAAATGGAAGAGATTTTCCTGGCCCGGTTTGATGCTGAAGGAGTATGCACAGCCTTGAATTCCTATGGAAGTCAGGGTGATGGTGGAGATTTCGGCATATGTTATGAACCCATTTCTGATACTGCTGGATATTTGATGGGGATGTTTGGAGATCTATTGATCATGGGACAGGATAGCCTGTTGGCTGGTTCCTATTCCGGACAAGTAGCTATATCTCCTAATATATTTATTGCACGCCTTACAGATAGTGGGGAACCGCTGGTGCTGAAATCAGCTGGTCTCATTGGGAATAGATTTTTCGGAGAGATCGAGGTTACCGAGAATGGTCGCCTCTATTTTGCCGGACTCGATACAGAAGTCTCTGTCAAGAAAGGAATTACTAATGAATCGTCTAGTATTGCATTTGTGGGATTTAAAGAACAAGGTATAGTGGAGATCACAGAACCCCTGGAGGTGGTGATCACTGAACAAATAACCATTTGTCTTGGAGACAGCACATTTTTCCGAAGTAATTGGTACAAAGAGGCAGACACTTACACAGATACCGTTAAAAACACAGTTGAAGGGGATACGATTTATATGTTGGAGCTGACCACCGAGATCTGCTCCTCTGCTGATTCTGACATGGAAGCAGAAGGGTATGTCATTTACCCCAATCCGGCAAGTCAGGTCCTATTCGTTAAATCACCTGACAATATACCCTTTGAGTTGAAGATCTTTGGATTGTCCGGAAACCTTATAGCAAACCTGAGGAATCATGCTGAATATGAGCTGGATGTTGAAGGATATCAACCTGGCATCTACTTACTAAAAATGATCAAACAGGGGACTATTAGTATGCATCGGCTGATGGTCTTGTAGGATCGTTATTATATTGGAATAGCCGTAATTGTTGACCATCCTTTGCCGGAATTCAGCATATTAGGTATACTTATGATTATAAAGGCATTTACTTGATCAACCCGAATCGACCCAAAGGGATTAGGTTGTCGGTTTTTTCCAATCAACACCCCCATCACCTTAAATTGCAAAGCCCCCGCAAATCCGAAGATCAACGGGGGCGTTGTCTGAAATGACTAAGCTCCCTCAGACTTATTGTCTTCGGGGGCTTTCGCCGTTTGGCGGTGGTGCCCCCAGCCCCCAATGATTCAACGTAAAATCTTTCCTATAATTTCTGTTTTTGGCGTAATATTTGGAATATTGTATCTCTTTTTGGCGTAATATTTGGAATTAATCAACAGGGTAAATACATTTACACTTAACTTATTTACCAGACCTTATGAAAAATCGAATCGCGGCAGATTCCATATTGAAAAAAAGTGCTTCACCTTTCGGCAGAATCATCGTTCTTACAGGCGCACGGCAAACCGGGAAAACAACCCTGGTAAAAAGTATCTTCTCCACCTACTCATACATTTCCATTGAAGATCCTGTTGTTGTTGAAGAGTATAAAAAGTTAACAGCTTCACAATGGCATTCGAACTATCCAAAAGCAATACTTGATGAAGTTCAAAAGGAACCACAATTGGTTGAAAGCATTAAATCCGTATATGACCAATTTACTGAACCACGATACATATTATTGGGTTCATCTCAACTTCTACTTCTTAAGAAGATAAGAGAATCCCTGGCAGGAAGATGCCAACTGGTGGAATTATATCCGCTAACATTGCCTGAGATGATGACAAATAGCTGGGAAGATGAAGTGCAGCTTTCGTATTTTCAAAATATCATTCTAAACCAACCGGTAGAAGATAAACCTTTTCTACTGGACAGCGAACATCCCAAAAAGAAGAACATCTTTGATGCATATTTGAACTTCGGTGGTTATCCTGCCATATCTGATTCCACTATACCTGATGAAGAAAAACAAGAATGGCTAAAAAAATATGTAAGAACGTATTTAGAAAGAGATATTCGGGATTTGGCCGAATTGCGCCGCCTTGAACCCTTTACTAAAGTGCAGAAGTTAATAGCGCTAAATACAGCCCGGCTTACAAACTATTCCCAAATAGCTGTTGAAGCTGGAGTTAGTTCTAAAACCGTTCAACGTTTCTTAGAATACATGAGTATAAGTTATCAAACACTTGTTTTGCAACCATGGAATAAAAACCTGAAAAAGCGACTTGTTAAATCACCGAAAGTTCACTATTTGGATGTTGGCGTTATGAGAGCCGTTTTACAAAAAAAGGATGAACTAAACGGACATGAATTTGAAAGTGCAATTGTATCCGAAATTTTCAAACAGGTGAAATCCCTTAACCAGGAATTATCTTTCTATCATCTCAGAACATTAGACGGAAGAGAAGTTGACTTACTCATTGAGGCTGAACATGGATACATAGCGATAGAGATAAAACGAAGTGAAACTGTCCGCCCGGTTGACGCCAGACATTTAAAAGATCTGGAAGACATTCTGGATAAGCCTCTGCTCCATCAATTTGTTATTTCAAATGATGTAAGTTCCAGGGAACTGGGAGATGGTATAAAAGCTATTCCTGCAGTTCAGTTTTTAACCTGAAATTTACTTAAGAGGCATAAGCTGGAAAAACCGGAAGCGTTGACCATCCTTCGCCGAAATGAGATATATGTTAATATCGTGGAACTAATACTGTCAGCTTCCCGGATCATCGGCCAATTAAAAAGTCACAGTATTCAGGGAGCAAAATTATCGCGATCCTGAGCCAGCAGGATGCTGGATCAAAGGTTGGAGATCTTTGCCGTGAGCATAGTATCAGCCAGGAAACTTTCTTTAATTGCAAAGCCCCCTCAGATGTATCATCTTCGGGAGCTTTAGCGGTTTGGCGGTGGTGCCACCAGCCCCCAATGATTTGAGGTATGATCGGGCGGAAATTCTGCCGTATGTGTTTGTCATAGAGGCCGTCAAGACTCCGTCAACTTGATGGAGAATCTCGAAATTTTTAGTGTGTTGTTGATGGAATTAAGGAACCTTGTACGTCCAATACGTGATTACAAGGGTTCTATACAAGCTTTAGGTGAGAGTTAAAACCGTCAACAGATACGACAGCAGGTTGTTTTCTTGCTGGTTTTTAGTAGGTGTTGAATCGCCGAGGCTGATATTTCATATTCACTTCTATAGCCATCATAATATCTCCTTTCTTAAAATATACATGCCTCTCTATTCTGAAAAATATAAGACTCAATGACCAAATGTTTATTCCGACGATGCTGACCCGCGTACCGGGCTTCCTGACCCACTTCCAGG
>CAZURA010000054.1:0-30856 GCA_964622985.1 uncultured Bacteroides sp.
GCCAGATCATCCTGGATGGTGAAAACAAAGATAAAGATGCGGCATACATTGAGGGACCTGACGGGAAGATCTTCCGGGGATTCCGTTCCACTATCCCGGATATTGAGAAACTGGCTGCCAGCTTACCCGATCCTGAACCTCAAATCATCTCGTTTCATGATTCGGTCAGGACCCGCCAGAAATTCGCTTTGAATGAAATGAACGGTCACCGATCCTGCACCATTGTGAACATGGGTGTTGTGGCATTGCGACTCGGACGTACCCTCCACTTCGATCCTGTAAAGCAGGAGTTCATCAATGACGAAGGCGCCAACCGTTTGCTTTACCCGGAGATGCGTTCTCCCTGGAGCATGTAAGAACCGAGTTCTGAGAAGAGATAACCCCCATGAAACGATCTGAAAATGAAAATCACTACCTAATGAAAACAATCAAGAATCTCAAATACGTATACCTCACCTTCCTGTTCATGGCACTCTGTTCTGTTTCTGCCGTTTCACAGGACCAACGAACTCTGGATACAAAAATAGCCGATCTGCTGATGCAAATCCCCGCCGACAATGAAGCACAACTCAATGTACAAATGAAGGCGATGTTGTCGCTGGAGGAAGCCGGATTACAACAGGTGCTGGGAATGATCATTCCACCCGGAACTGAAGATGACACCAAACCTCGAATGGCCGTGGAGAGCTTTTCACGTTTTCTGAGTCAGCCAGGGATGGAGAAGGAAAAGGCCCAATGGGAATCCCAACTGCTTCTGGAGATCGAGAAGAGGGAAAATCCCCTTGTAAAGGGTTTTCTGATGAGTCAATTGAACTATATCGGAGGAGTTGCCACAGTAACAGGTCTGGAGAAATACCTTGCCGATGAAACTCTGTTTGATCCGGCCATCCGTGCCATGCGTGATGCCGATCCGGGAGCGGCTGCCAACTTGTTTGTCAAATACCTGCAACAAACCACCGGTCAGGCTCAGATTGCCCTGCTCAATGCTCTGGGTAAAACGGGGAACCGGTCTCATGCAGCTTCTGTAGGGGCGCTTGCAGGCAGTACGAACCCGGATCTTCAGAAAGGGGTGCTGGCCGCCCTGGCCAAACTGGGCAACCCTGATTCATACAGTGTGCTGAATAATGCGGCAAAAGCTGTCGGCCATATGCCGGATCCTACACACGCCACCTCCAGCTTACTTGCCTATGCAGAAACAGTTTCTGAACTGGGCAATCCCTCACTGAGCAAGAAGATATGCAAGCAATTGATGAAAAAGTGCAGCTCCAAAGAGCAGATCCATTTTAAAATCCGTGCGCTTTTAATCGCTGCAGGGAATGAGAAGATCGAAAGCTCCGTGACACTCCTGGTGGATGCCCTGGAAAATGATGAGAAACCCTATCGCATGGCAGCGTTGGATTATGCTGCAAAATCAAATACTCCTGTGGAGCCCTGGATCATTGCCTTGAAGGAGAGTAAAAAGAGTGAGGTGAAGGCAGAAATAATTTTTCTCTTCGGTTTGCTCAGGAGTGAAGCAACGGTGGAAGTTGTCACATCTTTCCTGACCGATAGCGATGCACAAGTAAGGCAGCAAGCAGCAAAATCCCTCGCCCTGATCCAAAAGGAGAAAGCGGTGCCGGAACTGATCCGCTATGCCATGACCTATCCTGAAGTTCCAGATACAGAAACGGCGAAATCGGCTCTGTTACAAACTGTGGGTAAGCAGCAGGTTCATTGGCTGGTGGAGCAGCTTAATCCAGCCAGGGAGGGAGCGAAGGCGGTGTTTATTGAGGTGATTGCTGAAAAGGGAGATCCGGCTCATTTTCCAGTCCTTTTCAGCCAACTGGACCAGGGAGGTCTGGTAAGGTCCGCGGTCTTAGCCAGCCTGTACAGGGTTTCATCAGAAGAACATATGGATGATTTGCTACCTCTGTTTGTCCAGCTGGATAATCGGCAGGAACAAATGCATTTGGAAAAGGCACTGGTGGCTTCGGTCAAAAGCAGTGCTGATCACTCTGCCGGGACCTCCAGGCTGCTTTCCTTTGCCAAAGAGCATAGTACTCTTCATAAATTTATCGGAGTGTTAGCCGGAGTGGGTGGAAAGGAGGCACTGGACGCAGTATATGATGTCTACAACTCTGGTAGTGAAAACTCTCGAAAAGAGGCGTTTAAAGCTCTTGTTAGTTCAAACGACATTGAAGCGGCGGATGCCCTTTTTGAGATCTGTAAAGTCGCACCGGAAGTATCAGACAAGGAGAAATCCTTCAGAAGTTATGTGAGAGCTGTTCTCGGATCAACCTTGCCGGACGATCAAAAACTGCTGCTTCTCCGGAAAATAGAGCCCCTCTCACCCCACCAGGAAACCTCCAGGATGTTGATTAACGCCTTGGGGTACATCAAGACCTTCCTCAGCTTTGTCACGTTAAGTAGTTACCTGGACGATGAAGTGTTAAGGATGGATGCAGCCAATGCACTGGTAAGGGTGGTTTTGCCCAGTCAGGGGCTGGATAACGGTCTGAAAGGAAAGATAGTGAAAGAGAATCTGATAAGGGCCAGGGAGATCGTTACAGGACCCGACAGCGAATACCTGAAGATCGATATTGAAGATTACCTGAACAAGATGTCGGACCAACCCGGATTTGTTTCCATGTTCAATGGAAAGGATCTTACCGGATGGCAGGGATTAGCAGCTGATCCGGTCAAGAAAGCAAAACTATCCGAGAAGGAGCTGATGAGATTACAGGAAGAGGCAGACGCCAAACTGAAGGAGAACTGGAGTGTGAAGGATCAGTGTATCGTGTTCAATGGCCATGGATCCAATCTCTGCAGTATCAAGGAGTATGGCTCATTTGAAATGATCGTGGACTGGCGGATCACCAAAAAAGGAGATTCGGGGATCTACCTCAGGGGATCTCCACAGATTCAGATCTGGGATACCTCCCGTGTGGAAGTAGGAGCTCAAGTGGGTTCCGGGGGATTGTACAACAATCAGGAACATGAACGTATTCCCCTGGTGGTGGCCGATAATCCGGTGGGTGAGTGGAACACCTTCCGGATCACTATGCTGGATGAACGGGTCACGGTCTACCTGAATGGTCAGCTGGTGGTAGATGATGTGGTGATGGAGAATTACTGGGACCGAAGCATCCCTATTTTTCCCAGCGGCTCCATTGAGCTGCAGGCCCATGGAACCGACCTGGCCTTCCGTGATATTTATGTAAAAGAGATTGAATTGGCTGGCTGTCCGCTTTCTGAAGAGGAGAAGACTGAAGGTTTCAGATCCCTCTTCAATGGGAAAGATCTGACAGGGTGGACCGGAAAAAACCACAGCTACAAAGTGGAAGAAGGGACCATTGTAGTGCGTCCCGACGACAGCGGCGGGAATATCTATACCGAGAAAGAGTATGATGATTTTGTATTCCGGTTCGAGTTTAAGCTCAGCCCAGGTGCGAACAACGGACTGGGTATCCGCACCCCAATGCAAGGAGACGCCGCATATAGTGGATTTGAGCTGCAGATCCTGGACAACACTGCACCGGTTTATGCCAACCTTAAACCCTACCAGTACCACGGTTCGGTCTACGGGATCATCCCTGCCAAAAGGGGATTCTTAAAACCTGTTGGTGAATGGAACAGTGAGGAGGTGTGGATCAAAGGAGATGATATAAGGATCACCCTGAACGGAACCACCATTGTGGAAGGAAACCTGAAGGAGGCTACCCGAAACGGAACAGCAGATGGGAAGGAGCATCCCGGTCTGGAGCGTACCGGCGGATATATTGGATTCCTGGGTCACGGTTCCCTGGTCTGGTTTCGAAACATCAGGATTAAAGAGCTCTAAACTCGCTGTATATGACATCCAGGGAACGGATTTTACACGCTATTGCACATAAGCAACCCGACAGGGTACCTGTTGATCTGGGGGCCTCAACGGTGACCGGGATATCTGCCATTGCCTACAATAAGTTAAAACAACAGATGGGGTTAAAATCGCCTTCAATGGTATTTGATGTGGTTCAGCAACTGGCCATGGTCGATGAGGAGGTCATAGAAGCATTTGAAGTGGATGCCCTCGACCTGAACAGGATCTTCATGGATGACCTGGAGTGGTATCCAGTGACTCTGGCCGATGGCAGCACAGGGCACTATCCGGATGGGTACAGGCCGGAGGAGGCGGAGGATGGCTCTCACTATATGAAGGATCACCAGGGAAAGGTGATGTCGAGTATGGCACATGGCGGATCCTGTTTTGACCAGACCCTCTTCCCCTGGGAAGAAGGCTATCCGGAGGATATGGAAAGTATTGGAGAGGCGTTCAAATCCATCAGTTGGACGGCGCACTCCCACACCAGATACATCAATGTGGACGATCATCAGTTGAGAGAGCGTACCATGAAGCTGCGCGAATCAACCGACAAAGCCATTGTGATGTCGGGAGGCGCCAAGTTCCTGGAACTCGGTTTTTTCCTCCGGCGAATGGATAATATGCTGATGGATCTGCTGGCCGATCATGATAATCTCTCCCGTTTACTGGACAAACTGTTGGAGCTGCACCTGGCAGGACTTGAGAAGAAGATCAGGGCGGTGGGAGATCTGGTGGATGTGATCCGTTTTGGCGATGATCTGGGAATGACCACTGGTCCCTTCATGGACCTGGACACCTTTCAAAAGCTGTTCAAACCCAGGTACAAGGTTTTATGTGACTATGTGAAACAACATAGCAACATGAAGATCTTCCTGCACTCCTGTGGCAGTATCAAAGCATTTATCCCCGACCTGATCGAATCGGGATTTGATATCCTTAATCCGGTACAGACCAACTGTTTTGGCATGGATGCACGTGGACTGAAAGAAGAATTTGGTCGTGAGATTACCTTCTGGGGAGGAGGAGTGGACACTGCCTCAGTGTTACCCACAGGATCGCCTGAGGAGGTACGGAGGGATGTATTGGAACGATGTGAAATACTTTCCAGGGATGGCGGATTTATCTTTGCCCCTATCCATAACATCCTACCCGAGGTTCCCCCTGAAAATGTGATTGCCGCTTACGAAGCGGTCAAAGAATTCAACAGTCAGTGATACTGTGCTAATTGTTCGGTCATGAAAAGAACGTGTTGGATGAAATGTCTCGTCTCAAATTTCGTCCTGCTCTTTTTGGCAACAGCATTATTATACGGACAAGAGGGTCTCTATTATTACGGGCCTAATTACAAACCTGTACAGGGCCAGCAGGATACTGTTCACTACATAGAAGTGTTGAAGAAATCAGACCGGAAATTCGTAACCAGGACCTTTCAGCTGGTGAACGATCAGTGGAAAATGAATATGAGAGAGAGGATCAGGGTCCGGAACAATGGCAATCAGGTGATTCTCTACCGGGCAAATAGCTTTTTTCCAAAAAAGATGAACAGGGAACTGGAGGAAATCAGTACCGGCCTGTTTCATTTCAACGAATCATCGTCCGGAGGCCAGGTCAGAACCGGAAGTTCCTCCAGCAGACTGCCTTTGCACTTGGAAGGAAGAGTGACTGAATATCATTCCAATGGTGAGTTAAAATCCATTTCCGAATTCTCGGACAACCAATTGCTATCCAATGAAAACTGGCTACCTGACGGCTCCAGGTATATAGACTCTATCTTTTACTCTGCAGATCAGAATCCAGAATACCGGATGGGTGATAAATTCTTTAAAAGTTACCTGATCCAGCAACTATCCCGTTCTAAAATTGACCTTTCTCAGATTGAGGATGAGGTGGTTATTGGATGGGTAGTTATGGAAACCGGTAAGATCGATGGAGTAATTGCCTTGAAGGGAAAATCACAGATCCTGAATGAATTTCTGGTTAAAACCATTGACGGACTTCCTGGCACCTGGCAGCCCGCCACTCTGGATGGTAAGCCTGTAAGGTATTTCATGTCAATACCTCTGAATTTTATACATAAGGAGGTACGTTTCCAGGATGTGGAATTTTCAGGAGGAGTGATGCATTACAATATCTATTAATCCGGAGATCGTCAGGAACCAGAGTTTGTCGCCTCGAACATGGCTACAACATTCTCAGGAGGAACGTTGGCCAGGATGTTGTGAACCTGCTGAAAAACAAAGCCACCCCCGGGACTGAATATCTGAGTCAACTCCCTTACATTCTCCTTAACCTCTTCCGGAGTGGCCATGGGGAGTATACGCTGTGTATCACATCCCCCGCCCCAGAAGGTGATCCTTCCTCCGAATTCCTCCTTTAAACGTGCAGGATCCATTCCCCTGCAGGAGACCTGAACCGGATTGACCGCATCCAGACCCGCATCGATCAAGTCCTCAAATAGCTCATAGATACCACCGCAGCAATGCAGTTGAACTTTCACGTTGGCCAGCTCTTTAGCTCTGCCCCAGAGTTTCTTGTGATAGGGTTTATAGAACTCCCGGTAATCATCCGGACCGATCAGGGGTCCCTGCTGCCCCCCCAGGTCATCGCCGAACAGAATCACATCGATGTAAGGTCCCACAGCCCCAAGCCATTTCTCCAGGTTTTTCAGGTGAACCTGATAGAGTGCCTCTGATAATTCTGCCACCTTATCCCTGTACATACCGGTGGCCAACAGGTAATTGTCCATGCGATAGAGCATTTGAGGCAACTCGAACATGTTGCCCCCGAACAAACCAACAATGGCCCTGTCGGTGGAGGCTCGCAATGCTTCTGCCTTTGCTGCCATCTCTCTGAGCCCCTTTTCGTCCATGGGTAGATGAGCGCCCGGATGGGGAACACCCGACCAGATCTGCCTGCCCAGCATCTCCTCCAGGTCTTTGAAATCATCATTTTCTATCCCCCTCTCCATCAAGGGAAAATGGGTTTGCTCGAAATAGAGACTCCCTTTCTTCAGTATTCCAAACTCAAGGCCCGCATCATCACAAATCAACCAATCATCTCCTTTTCTCTCAAGATTGATGTAATAGGGTATCTCACAGTCAGTTCCGTCAGGCAACACCCAGGATTTCCACTCCTCATCTTTCAGTAAGAATCCCCTGCCCATCTCAATGGTATCTACCCCGAACATATCCAGGATATCCTCATCAATAACTCCCAGTTGCTGAACCATATCGTAAACCCTCACAGGCTTATCAGGAAGTCCCAGGTGTTTTCGTAATCGATGCAATGCAATCGCTGCAATACCCGATGAACGATGCCCACCCAGATCGATGGGAATTCTGTCCGGTTCATTGAAGTTTAAAGCAGCTAATACCCTTTCTCTTGAGTTCATATGTCTATCTTAGGGATGACCGGCATCCAGTTTTTGCAGGGCAAAAGCATAAGCTCCCAGGGCGGTGGATTTATTGGCACCTAACTTTGACAGACCCACACCGGTTCGTGGAAACCCATCATAGATCACCTTGCGGTTGCTGCCGGGAACAATCAACTCCTTTCCTTCTCCTCCCGCAAATTCTCTAAGTTGTGATTGATCCTCCAGGTTATACACCTGGTAAGAGAGACGGGGGAAAGGGATTCCCCTGAAATCCTCATAATTACGATTGATCTCTTCAAACATCACCGAGGCAAATAGATCCCAGGCGGCCGTCAATCCTCCACCCAGCACAACAATACCATCAAAGAGCGACAAGGTATTGGCTATGGAGTTGCCCAGGGACCTGCCCAGGCTGATAAACGACTGCAGCGCTGCTTCCTTCACTCCCTCTTTTTCACCTCTGGCTATTTCGTAAACTTCCCTGGGCATCAGCGATCCATTAAAAGGGAGTCCGGCCTCTTCGGCGTATACGCGCTGGATAGCCCGGGTACTGACACTCTCTTCGGCATTCCGGTTAGGATCAAATGCATTGAGCGTATTGTGGATCTCAGCTCCACTTGTGCTGTGCCCTAATATCATGGTATCTCCCATAACAATACCAGATCCAAATCCAGTTCCAACTGTAAAACCCACCAGGTTGGTATACTGTTTAATGCTTCCTGCCTGTTTCAGTTGAGTATTGAGCCAGGGCATAAATCCTGACAATGCTTCACCATAGGTAAAAAGGTTGCCGTCATTATTGATAAAGACAGGTATTCCGAAGTGATCCTCCAGCATGGGTCCCAGTGGTACCCCCCCCGTAAATGCTGTAAAATTGGGAAGGTCCCCTATAATCCCGTTTTCATAATCGGCCGGACCCGGAAAGGCGAAGCTGATGGCTGCCGGCTCGGAAGCTAGTTGCTTTTTTGCTTCAGTAAATCCCTTTACTACGTTTCCCAGGCACCTGTCAAGGTCGTCTGAATGTGCCTGCAAAACGATAGGTGCTATGATCTCTTCATTACCTCTGATGGCCGAGAATACAAGATTAGTTCCTCCGGCATCCAGGGTTAATACAATACGCTTATCATTGGCAAGCTGTTCACTCTTTTTCATACAGATGGTGAAGTCTATTTAAGGGTCAGTTCAATGATGGTATCCACGTCCTGAAGTTTCTCCGCAGGGACTTGAATGATCAATCCCTCCTTGGTTCTTTTCACCTCCGCTTCAGATCCGTCATCAAAGAACCGGGCGGTTTTCAGCTTTGGCGCGTATCCAGGGATTTCCAGAGGTCCCCCTTCGTGGTTCAGCACATGTATGTAGACCGTATTCCCCTTGGTGGTCATGGCTCCCCACTCCTGAGGACGTACCGGGCCTTTCCTGGTACCATAGATGGATTCTCCGTGGAGTTCCAGCCATTGTCCGATGGCCATCAGGGTGTCCACATTTTCAGGCTGGATCTTCCCATTGGGCATAGGCCCTGTATTCAGCAGAAAATTGGCTCCATATCCTGCGGCCCGCACCATGGTTTGTACCAGTTTTTTTACCGATTTGTAATTCTGATCGATGATATTGAATCCCCAGGATCCGTTCATGGTCTCACACATCTCCAGCGGAACATCCTCAGAGATTCCTGTATTGTTGAATCCCATGGAATTCTCCCCGGGAAGGTCCCTTTCAAACATCATAAAATCCTCTCCCGGATAGGGCATCTTATGGTGATTGCTACCGATCAATGCATCCGGCTGCAGCTCATGGATCAGGGAGTAGGTCTCCCCCAGCCTCCACTCTGCATCGGGCTTGTCCCACATGCCGTCAAACCAGATTCCCCCGATCTCTCCATACTGGGTTAACAATTCCTTCAGTTGCGCATTCATATAGTCAATATAGGCATTCCAATCCCCCGACTCGGATCTTCCCGTGTATCCCTGACCGGTCCGGCCGCGTGGATAATAATCGGGATGGTGCCAGTCCAGCTGCGAGTGGTAAAAGAAGAGTTTCACTCCCTGCCTGTCACACTCCTCCTTCAGCATGGCAAGCACATCTTTCCCGTAGGGTGTTCTCTCCACGATATTATAGTCACTGATCTTTGAATCATACATGGCAAAACCATCGTGGTGCTTGCTGGTAATGGTGATGTATTTCATTCCGGCCTTCTTCACCATGCTGACCCACTCTGCCGGATCAAAATCTACCGGATTAAAGAAAGCAGGGAGTTTTTCGTACTGGACTATGGGTATCTTTTTTTGGTTCATGATCCATTCGGCAATGCCCTGCGCACCTCCACCCCCCATGATGGAATAGACCCCGCAGTGGACGAACAGTCCGTACTTGGCATCCTGGAACCATTCGCGGTTCTCCAGGTTGCCGGCATTGGGCACATAACCTTCCTGGGCGAATGAATGGAGACTAAGAAAGCTTGTAATCAGAAAAAGGAGAGAAAATCTTGTAATGGATAGTTTCATGATGCGAGAATTAATGTTTACGAAATGAGCAGTAACTCTGCGTTAAAATTAACACAATATTGCTCAAACACTACAACTTTATAGTTGAGGTTTTCATATTCCCCAAAACACAATAATTCCTTACATTTGATTAATCCATCCAAATATGTTGACAGACATAATAATATAGCTGATGGGATTTGTGACAAAGGAGTTGTTAATTGTTTTGGCAGCCCTTCTTTCCAGCATATTCCTTGAGGGTGGCAACTCAGGGAGCAGGCCTGAAGCTCCTGCCAGACACCAGATGATAAATCCGGAGGTATTTGCCGGTGCACTGGAAGAGAGCCTGAACAACCATATACTTGAACCCTGGTATCCCCGAATAATAGATACAGTTTTCGGCGGTTATCAATCCGGCTTCAACAACGATTGGTCCCCTGCTTCTCCCCCATTGAACAAGTCACTGGTACAACAGGCCCGGCACATATGGTCCACTACGTATCTGTATGAGTTCTATCCGGACCGGGAAGAGTACCTGGACTACGCTGCACATGGAGTTGAATTCCTGAATAACCATCTCCGGGACAAAACCCATGGAGGATTCTATTATGAGTGCCACCCGGATGGATCAGGAAGTGATGAAATTACCAAAAGAAAAACCACTTATGGCCAGGCTTTTGCCGTATATGGCCTGGCTTATAATTTCAGGATCACCAAGGATCCTGACGTCCTGGAGATGGCCAGGAAAGCCTTTCTCTGGATGGAAGATCACCCCCACGATCCTGTATTTGGCGGGTATTTCGACATTATGAATGAGGATGGTACACCACAGAAAAGGGATGCCGGTCAGATGACCTCACCAGAACAATCTCCTGCTACCGGATTGAAAGATTACAACAGTTCCATCCATATCATGGAGGCATTTACCGAACTCTACCTGGCCTGGCCCGACAGCCTGGTGCGCAGCAGGCTTGAAGAGATGTTCTACCTGATCAGGGATACCTTTGTACATCCCGACGGGTACCTGCAACTCTATTTCTATCCCGACTGGACCCTGGTACCGGACGAAACCATGGAACTATTTTCCGGGGGGAACGAGAGTTATATGCACCATTACACCTACGGACATGATGTGGAAACCGCATTCCTGCTGCTGGAAACTGCCCATGTGCTGGGTTGGGAGGAGGATGAAACCACGCACCGGGTGGCCAAAAGACTGGTGGACCATTCCCTGGAATCGGGATGGGACCATGAGTTGGGAGGTTTCTACGATGCAGGAAAACAAGTTGATGAAGAGATCACTATCATCAATCACCGGAAGTCATGGTGGAGCCAGGTCGAAGGATTGAATGCCCTGGTCCTGATGCACACCCTCTATCCCGATGATCCCCGTGACTATTACAGTAAGTCAGTAGCACAATGGGAGTATATTGATGATTTTCTAATTGATAAAGAACATGGCGGATGGTATAACCATGGCATGGATCAGTCGCCCGATTCCCATACACGATTAAAAAGTCATCCCTGGAAAACTACATATCACAATGCGCGTGGAATGGTCAATTGCATCAGGATGTTGCGTGCAGCCAGGTAAATCTATTGTTGAAACAGCAGTTTTCGGTCAATATGGGTAAGGATCGTCTGTTCAAAGGTCCATAGCAGATAAATGCGGTGAATAAGAAATTATCGTTGTATATTTAATTGCTACTCACAAAACTAAACTTGCCAACTATGAGAAGGATCATAAATCATGTGATCTATGCTTTGATGTACATACTAGCCGGAGCTTTCCTGGCTGCAGGTTGCAGCAGTGAACCAAAAAGTGAAGTAATAAAACCCAACATCCTGATCCTGATGTCGGATAATCACTCCTGGAACCACTTGGATTGTTATGGTGATCCTGTTCTGAAAACCCCTGTCATTGATCAATTAGCTACAGAGGGCATTCGTTTTAACCACGCCTACTGTTCAGCTCCCTCCTGTACCCCGGCTCGTGCCTCCATGCTCACCGGACAGGATATCTGGAGACTGGAAGAGGGGGCCAACCTCTGGGGATCTCTCCCGGCAAAATTCCAGGTGTATACCGATCTGCTGGAAGAAGCAGGCTACCTGGTGGGTTATGAAGGAAAAGGCTGGGGACCGGGTGATTATGAGGCCGGAGGACGTACCCGGAATCCCGCGGGAGACAAGTACAATTCATTTGAAGAGTTCTATAATGAAGTAGAGAAAAGGCAGCCCTTCTGTTACTGGTACAGTTCCCGGGATCCCCACAGACCGTTCAAGACCGGGGGTTGGGAAAAGGCAGGAATTGAGATCGACCGGATCGTTGTCCCCCCCTATCTGCCGGATAATGACGAGATCAGAAAGGATATAGGCGATTATTACGCGGAAATCGAGAATTTCGACAGGGATGTGGATTCTTACCTCCAGTTGCTGAAAGAGATGGGGCAACTGGAGAATACTCTGGTGATCGTTTGCAGTGACAACGGCTGGCAAATGCCCAGGGGACTGGCCAACCTCTATGATTTCGGAACCCGGATCCCCCTGATTATCTCCATGCCGGAAAGGTATAAGGGTGGCAGGGTTGTAGATGACTTTGTAAGCCTGAACGATTTTGCACCCACTTTCCTGGAACTGGCGGGCCTAGAGGCACCTGATTATATGAACGCACGGAGTCTCGTGAAGATTCTGGAATCTGACCAGGAGGGGATCGTGGATAAAGAGAGGGATTTCATTGTGACAGCCAGGGAACGGCATGCCTGGGTAAGAATGGAGGGGGCCGGATACGGGGCACGTTCTATCAGGACCAGGGAGTATCTCTACATCCGGAATTATGAACCGGACAAGTGGCCCGCAGGTGATCCTCCCTTGTTTGGAGATGTGGATGCCCATATGCTCCACTACCCCTGTGCCACCAAAATGTATGTACTGAAACACCGGGAGGAGGAAGGTACCAGAGAGTTGTTTGACCTGGCGTTCAGCAAACGGCCCGCTGAAGAGCTGTATGATCTGACCCGGGATCCCTATCAGATGAAAAACGAAGCCGGAACAGCAGAATACCAGAAAATCAAAGAAAAGCTATCCAGCCAACTCACTTCATACCTCAAGGAGCATGGTGATCCCCGCGAGCTGGGAGGTGAAATGAAATGGATCGGTGCACCCTACTATGCGGAGAAGGATTTTATCCCCAGGCCCAGCGAAGAAGCACTGCGTGCATTACACCTCAAAGAAGAATACAGCTATGAAAAAGAGTAAGACCGGCACCATGCATAATAGCCGGCGCAGATTTATCAAAGCGTCTGCCACAGCCATGGCCGGATTTACCATACTGCCAAGTCATGTGATAGCCGGACTGGGGCATAAGGCGCCCAGCGACAAACTCAATATTGCCGGTATCGGCGTTGGAGGAAAGGGATTTGCCAATCTTATAGCCGTTGAATCCGAGAACATTGTGGCCCTGTGTGATGTGGACTGGAATTACAGCAAGCGGATTTTCAACCACTTTCCGGAGGCCAAAAGGTATTGGGACTGGAGAAAAATGTATGATGAACTGGGAAGCTCCATCGATGGCGTGGTGATCGCCACACCCGATCACACGCACGCCCTGCCTGCGGCTCACGCCTTGACCCAGGGTATGCATGTATACCTTCAGAAGCCTCTCACCCATACCGTATATGAGTCCAGGCTGCTTGCCCAACTGGCTAAGAAATACAATGTGGCCACTTCCATGGGGAACCAGGGATCCTCCACCCACGATACCAGCAAGACCATTGAATGGCTTCATAACGGAGAGATCGGGGAGGTGATAAAAGTGGAGGCATTTACCGACCGTCCCATCTGGCCTCAGGGGTTGAACAGGCCCGAACAGGGCATGTGGGTACCTGATACGCTGAACTGGGACCTCTTTATCGGTCCGGCTAACATGAGGCCTTATCACAACATTTACACGCCCTGGAACTGGCGGGGCTGGTGGGATTTCGGAACAGGTGCACTGGGCGATATGGCGTGTCACATTCTCCACCCTGTTTACTTCGGGCTTCACCTGGGACACCCTGTGAGAGTACAGGGCAGTTCCACCCTGCTGCTGGACGATTGTGCCCCCACTGCCCAGAGGGTTAACTATATTTTCCCCGAAAGGGAAAAACCCAAAGGACTGAAGATGAACCTGCCTGAAACAGAGGTGATTTGGTATGACGGCGGCTTGCAACCCCCGAAACCTGAAGGATGGCCGTCGGGCAAGGGAATGAATATCAGGGGAGGGGGTGTTATCTTTCACGGCGAAAAAGATACCCTGATCTGCGGAAGCCAGGCCCGGGTGCCCTGGTTGCTCTCAGGACGCATACCCGATGCTCCACAATTCAGGCGACGGATCGATACTACCCACGAAATGGATTGGGTCAGGGCCTGTAAAGAGAGTCCGGAGAACCGGACTCCCACTGCATCCGATTTCAGCGAAGCAGGGCCGTTCAATGAGATGGTGGTGATGGGTGTGCTGGCCGTACGCTTACAATCCCTTGAAAGGGAGCTGGAATGGGATGGAGAGCGAATGGAATTCACCAACATTAATGACAACGAGTCTATAAAAACCATTAAGAAGGATGGGTTCCAGATTACCGACGGGCATCCCACCTTCACCAAGGAGTGGACCGATCCGGTGAACGCCAGGGAATTTGCACAGGAGCTCATAAAGCACACCTACCGCAATCCCTGGAAATTACCTGTAACATAGCCAGGGAAGAACCGGCCTGAAAATCCAAGGTGACGAAAAAAAAAGAAATACACATGTTTGAAAAAGAGAGAAAAGAGATTGCATACTTCATGCGCAGGTTATATAAGATGGGGCTGACCACCACATCCGGCGGAAACATCAGCTTGCTTTGCGATAACCATATACTGATGACCCCCTCTGCACTGGATAAAGGCAGAATGAAAACAAAACAGATTGCCATATTATCACTCAATGGAGAGAACCTGACTCCCGATCTCAAACCTACCATTGAAAAGGATATGCATATTGCCATCTATAAAAAGGATAGCAGTGTAAAAGCCATTGTACATGCCCATCCGGTTACAGCGTCGGCTTTTGCCTGTACTAACAGAGAAATCTCTACTAAAATGATGGTCGAACTGTATGCCATTCTGGGTACACCGGCCCGGGCCAAATATGCCACAATGGGCACCTCCGATCTTGCTAAAAATGTGGCTGAAGCGGCTTCCAGAAGCAAAGTAGTACTCATGGACAATCACGGGGTACTGGCCACCGGGAAAACCCTGCTACAGGCTTTCGACCGCATCGAGGTCCTGGAAAATGCAGCCAAAACCACACTTATAACCGAAGTATTATTAAAAGATCAGAAAACACTACCCGAATCTGAGCTTAAGATACTGGCCGGGATGGTGGGGTAATAAGACAACAATACATATATTTAATCAAGTTCTTTGATCCTTATGTTTCTAAAAGAAACCTTGCCAGGATGATCTTGAAAACAAATATGCCCTTTTGAATATTTACCAAAGTCATTCCATCTTGCATCACCAAGGTATGGGCTTTCTTCTGATCTGCTGAACTTACTCTTTTGAACCATAGAGTCCCATTCAGTCCCTTGAAGTGGAAATGAATTAATTAACTCACCGTTTAAAATAACCTCTCCCCGATTTACTGAATAATCTATTGTGATATGATATGAATTCCATTGGTTGGCAGGTCTAGATACATCTGTCTTGGTGGGTGCTGATAAATCATATAATGCCCCAACGAAATGCTTATGGGCTTCTAAATCCTCTATGGCATTATTTATTTCAATTTCCCCTCCTAGAGCTATTTCAGGATTTGAATAAATCGCAGCATCTAAAATTTGAATTTCCGGTCCCGTTTGATAAGGGTATCTATATTTTCTGTCTTCATTAACACCCCACATAAAACCACTATTGCCTCCAGGTTCTATTTTCCAATCAAATTGTATTTCAAAGTTCTCATACACTTTATCTGACAATAAACTTGCATCTCCTTCACCTGTTTCCATATCTGAAATCCCGTTGAAGATTAACGTGTTATTTTCTACAATCCATCCCTTTTTCTGGCCATTATCCTGAAAAATATGCCATCCCTTGAGGGAATTATCCTCAATTAAATCTACCCATTCAGAGGTTTGAGTATTGCAATGGGTAAAAAAAATGATCATTAAGAGGGGTGGAAGTGCTTTTTTCATTCGTTTCATTTTAATATCTATTTTGAGCGTGGTCAATACACGCACTGCCTGGCTGCATTTCCAAATACCTTAAGCTTCTCCGGCGAAGTTTCAAAGAAGTGGTCCGACGCAGAACAAATGAATCCCCCGTCTTTACCCACCTTTTCAAACAACTCCTTCACCTTTTCTTCAATAATAGCCGGAGTCCCGTCTGTGAGCACCGAAAACTGGTCTATACCTCCTATACAGGCGATCCGGTTGCCCACCTTCCTTTTAAAATCCCATGGCTCCTGGTTTCCACCAATACTTTTTGGTGCCAGGGTTTCTGATGCATCTGCCCCGTTCTCCACGATCATCTCCTCAATCCCAAAGGTCCCACCACAGGTGTGGTAGGTAACCTTAAATCCTAGCTGATGCAATGCATCGTGCATCTCTCTGTCATAGGGAGTACAGTACTCCTTATGTAAATCAGGAGAGATCAGGGTAGAAGAAGAACTGCCACCCCCGGTTTCAATCAGATCAAATTTGGCCCCTTTCATGGAATCGATGAAGTCAAGCTTCTTTTTCAGCAAGATCCTGAGGAACTGATGTACCCAGTCCGGCTTTTCAAAAGTCGCCATAATGAGATCACTGATATCCAGCAGGCAGGCCGCATGTTGCCAGCAACCGGCCTGGTCGCCCCAAACAAAACCGCGAAGGATCCCCTCATCCCCCAGCTCGTCGTAGGCTTCCTGAACAGGCTCCTTACTCAGCCGGGGTACAGGCATGTACTTATCGATCAGAAAAATATCTTCGTCCTTTTTGACCAGATATTCAGTGATCCATGTGGTCTTTTCATCTCCCGCAGTCTTATAGGTAAGCGTACCTTCCGGGGTGGTAATCTGGTGATGAATAATCCGGTTTTCAGGATCACTGGAAATCACTTTCGGCTCGTCTTTCCACAGGGGTGAATTCATTTTAGTAAAGTCGGCATTCACCAGCCAGAACTGATCCATCTCCTCAAAATACTGGATTTGAGCATCCATCCCGCAATGCTTGAAGGCCTGAAGAGCATCCATTCCATCCATATATCTGTCCAGGTGGTACCCCTGCCATTGATGTACCGAAACGGGAAGCCTGTCGGGTTTTTCCCTGTTGATGGCAAGCATCAGTCTCTCCTTAGAAGTCATTTTGAACCACCTGTTAATTTGCGAAAAAAAAGATACAAAAATTATCGGTAGAGCGGGCCGTAGGTGTCACAAGCCCTGTAATCGGCTCCCTCCTTATCCATGCCAAAAGCAGACCAGGCGCTGGGCCTGAAGATCTTTTCATCAGACACATTGTGCATGCAGACCGGAATCCGTAGTATAGAAGCAAGCGCCATAAGCTGTGCTCCGATGTGACCGTAGGTGAAAGCACCATGGTTGGCACCCCAGTTAGCCATCACCGAATAGACGTCTTTGAAATTTCCCTCGCCGGTCAGCCTGGGCACAAACCAGGTGGTGGGCCAGGTGGGATTGGTCCGCTCCGTGAGGGTACTATGCACTTGCTCGGGCAGATCGATGGTATGCCCCTCAGCGATCTGCAGTGCCGGACCCAGCCCTTTGATGATATTGACCCGGCTCATGGTCACGGGCATCCCGCCCCTGGTATCGAAAGTGGAGGAGAAACCCCCGCCCCGGAAGTACTCCAGTACTGCGGGTCCCCATGTGGTGCTATCCACACATTTCTGAGCTTCCTCTTCAGTAATATCATACCATGCCTTCATGGCAGGTTTCCCCTTGTATTCCTGTTGACCTGAACCGTCAAGTGCAGAAGCACCTGAATTGATCAGGTGGATGAATCCATTTTTGGCATCTCCGGTAAGGTCAAATCCGGTTACCCTTTTGACTGCATCCGGACTCCAGTAAGTACGTACATCACTGAATACCTGTGCAGCACCTGTAAGTAGGTGCCCAAACAACATAGCCACTCCATTAAGGCTGTCATTCTCAGTGGCCATCATATAGGGTTGCCTGATCCCGTTCCAGTCAAAGGAGGAGCATAGAATAGCCTCCATAAAATCCCCGTTGGGATAGTGATCGGTCCACTGCCTCTGCCCCTGGAATCCGGATGCAATGGCATTGTGTCCCATAGCTTCTTCTCCAAATCCCATCTCTTTCAACCTGGGATTGCCCACCATCAGGTCACGTCCAATCAGTGCCATTTTAGCCACGAATTCCCAGTCCTCCTTCTTTTCCTCTGCCGATTTTTGCTTTCCGGATGGATTGTAATCCTTTCCCTCTTTACAATGCTGACTGATCCATTTTTTTGCTTTCTCCAGTTCCTGCGGATCATAGATTCCCCTCTCAATCCTTCTGGCAAATTCCGTCATATCCACATACTCACAGCGCATCCCCAGGTACTCCTCGAAGAAGTCAGAATCTACGATGGACCCGGCAATCCCCATGGAGACACTACCCATGGAGAGGTATGATTTTCCTTTCATGGTGGCCACTGCCAGACCCGCTTTCACGAAGGTGAGTATCTTCTCCTGCACATCTTCGGGAATCTCAGTATCATCTGAATCCTGCACATCCTTTCCATATATACTGAAGGCCGGCACTCCTTTCTGGTTGTGTCCGGCAAGGGCTGCAGCCAGGTATACTGCGCCGGGACGTTCGGTCCCGTTAAAACCCCATATGGCCTTGGGCAGCAGGGGATCCATGTCGATGGTCTCACTGCCGTAACACCAGCATGGGGTCACAGTAAGGCTAACCCCTACCCCTTCCCGTGCAAATTTATCAGCAGCAGCAGCAGCTTCCGCTACACGCCCGATGGTGCTGTCAGCAATGACGCACTCCACTGGTGAACCGTCGGGATGCCTCAGGCTGGATTCAATCAATGCAGCTGCACTCTGAGCCATTTTCATGGTTTGTTCTTCCAGTGATTCTCTTACGCCATCAAGCCTTCCATCAATGGTAGGGCGAATGCCTACTTTGGCGTTTTGTCCGATCAATCTTTTGGTACTCATCTGTTCTAGTATGTTTCTAATTATCTTTTAATAGTAAAAATTTCTCAAAGCGTTCCTGAGCCCTGGGAGGCTCCTTTCCCGGTTGGTAGGTTTTGAGCGAACTTGATCGCTTGACCAGTTCCCTGCCTTCCTTGAGGTCCCTGATCTTTCCCATGGCCATGGCCTGGACCAAGATATTTCCCAAAGCGGCCCCTTCCACCGGACCTGATATTACCTTTCTCTTGCAAATGGTTGCAATCCGCTGGTTCAGGTAATCGGACTGGCTCCCCCCTCCCACCAGGTGCAGCACCTCTATGCCTCTGCCCGACAGTTGTTCCAGTTTTTCAATATGGTACTTGAAGGAGAAACAGAGGCTGTCATAGGCACAAAGCAAGTACCCGCTGAAGTTTTCGGGTTTGACCTGACCTGTCTTTTCGAAATAGGCATCAAAAGCCTCTTTCATATCCTCAGGATTATAAAATCCGGGATCATCCGGATCGATCACCTGTATAATGCTCCCCCCTTCCCTGGTCATCTCCTCCAACTTTTCATAGGAGGTTTCCTCCGGAAGGTGTTTTTTCAAACCCTGCAGTAACCACAGTCCCACAATGTTTTTCAGGATTCGATAGGTGTTATTAAAACCCCTTTCATTGGTCAGTCCAAGCTCAAGAGCCTCCTGACTGAGCAATGGTTTATCCGATTCCACACCCACGATGCACCAGGTTCCGGCCGATATATAGGCATAATTCGGATTCTCTACAGGTATGGCAGCCACCACCCCTGCCGTATCGTGCCCACAAACTGCAATGCTCTCCATCCCGGTTCCGCTGGCCTCGGGTATGACGACAGGTCCCAGCCGGGTACCGGGTGAGATCACTTTACCCAATAACTCCTTATCCAGATTCAAGTTTTCAAGGATGTCCGGATCCCACTGATCGTTCTTAACCCTCAGCATCTGGGAGGTGGAAGATATGGTTAGCTCATTGTGTACCATCCCAGATAACAGGTAGTTGATATAGCAGGGCATAAACAAGATCCGGGAGGTTCGAGCCAACAGCTCAGAGTCTCTTATGGACAATAGCTGGAACAGGGTATTGAATATATAGAAATTGATGCCAGTACTCCGGAAGGTCTCCATCTCTGACATCATGGTCCTCCAGAGTTCCTGCATCCCCTCTGTTCGCTTATCCCTGTAGGCAACCGGCGTTTCAACCAGCTCACCCCGGTCATCCAGGAGAACGAAATCGACTCCCCATGAATCGACCCCGATGCTTGCAGGGGTAACCTTCGATTTCTCAAGGGTCTTGGAAATACCTATTCGGATCTCCTGGGCGATCCGGTTCATCTCCCACCGGTCATGCCCTTCACTTTCCACTATTTCATTGGTAATCCGGTGGATCTCTTCAAAGGATAAACCCTTATCATCGATCACACCAAGCATTACGCGGATACTGCCTGCGCCCATATCCACCGCAATGCAAGTAAAGTCGTTGTGCTGGCGGCTCATGGCTGTTCATTCTGATTGTATTGCAATATATGGAGGAAACCGATCCCGGTAAATGGAAAAATCTCTTAGATTTGTGTACAAAATAAACATAGGTACATATGTTCAGGTTTCAGGAAATACCTCCGGAAGGGGATCCCTCCAGCAGGATCCAGGAGTTTCAGGAAGTACTCCCAAGGCTTCTCTGCTGCCGGTACTGGTGGATGACTGAATGGAAAAGCCAGCAGATGTCATTCCCCTATTGGAGGTTGTACTGGAACCGGTCAGGAAAGGCATGGGTTGTGTACAATAAAAAGATGTATCTGGAGCCGGACAAGCTGATCCTCATCCCCCCAAACACCTCGTTTGCATCGGGTATTGAAGGTGTGGATATTCCTGAATTGCAACTCTACTCGCTGAAAGGGGGACGTGTAGAGAGCCGGGAAATGGAAGAGGAGATGATCGAATCAGGAACTGTGCTGCATATGTTCATTCATTTTACCCTGGGGTATCCTTTTGATGCCATCTCCCCCGAGATCTTTGAATTCAATATCAGAGAAGACCAGAGAAAGCATGTAGGTTCCATTACTGAACAGCTTATGGAGGACAGGTTGAAGTTTGAACAGGCTGGTAGTCTTGAACTCTACTCTTTGCTTTTTTCTCTGCTTCACCAGATTCCGGCTGATGCCTGGAAGAACAGGATCATGGATACAAGGGTGATCAATGGGATCCGTCATATGGAGAAAAACATCCATGAGATCGAAATTAAGAACAGTTCACTGGCCGAAACAGGAGGCATGTCAGTGAACGCCTACGCCAGGTTATTTAAGGAGCAAACAGGATATTCCCCTCGCAAATATCTGTTAAGAATGCGCACGGAAAAAGCATGTAACTTACTGCATCACAGCGACCTTTCCATTGACCAAATTGCTTCTGCCTGTGGTTTTTCAGACAGGTATTATTTCACCCGTATCTTCACCCGAAACATGAATGTATCTCCCGGGGTGTACAGGAAGAATGGTGTACTGATTAAGTGAACAGGTAATCAGTTAATCACATAAGAAGCGCTCTCGCCAACCTCAATAGTAACACCTCCGGGTATGATATACTCACCCAGATCCTCAATCACAACCTTTGAAAGCGGTAAGCTTCCATTCAATACCTTCAGTCTGATCTGCTTTCCTTTTACCAGTTCCTTCAGTTCAACAGTCCCGTAAGCATAACCGTTGGACCAAAAGTAGTTACCCTTGATGTTATTAAAGGTGATCTCCTTATCAAGACCGGAATAGTGAAAGCCCGTCAGGGCCAGCACAGCCGACCAGCTGGCCATGGCACGGCCGTAATGGTGCCCGCATTCCGCTTCATCGAAGGGACTTCTTTTTCGCCCGTCATAGCGGTCCCTGATGTTCTGAATGCATTTCAGTCCATTGTCGATCTGATCTTCGTAGAGCATCCCCACTGCGGCGGTATATTCAAATCCTGTCATCACCTCTGTGAAATAGGGAAAAGGATTGACGGGTCTGGTACCTGGATAGGATGCCATAAGTAAGGCTGCTTCCTGCCCCAGGGCGTAGGAACGAAAACAATTGAAGTGATCCGATAAGCTCCCCCGGTAGTTGTATTTCATGATACCCTGGTGAGCCTTCCCCACCTTCTCTTTGTCCAGCAGATAACCCAGGTTGCAAACATGTGCCAGATACTGTCCCACCAGCTGATCCACCAGGCAACCTTCGCCCAGCTGATAATCGGGATTGCCGTAATCATCTGCTCCCATGCCGATCAGATGTTCTTTAGGAATGGTCTCTCTATCGGGAACAGAGATCTGGTGGTAATAGTACTCTCCGTTGAAGAGGTTTTCATCCACCCATTTGCTCCCGCTCTTAAACAGTTTCCTGCACTTGGCAGCCATCTCTTTGTCCTCCATATGGATAGACATCTCCTCCATGGCGCGCAAAGCACCCAGGTACCAGATGTTCATCTGCGGATTGGGGCCGTAGTACTCCACATCCATGGTATTATGCTGAACACCCTCCATCACACCATCCTGGTTCCCATCCCAGCCCCCTTCGATCCACGCATAGGACAACGCCTTCTTTACGCTCGGATACAAAGGTTTGAAAAACTCATCATTGCCTGACAGCTGCCAGTCCCGGTAAAACTTCATAATGGTCCCCATCTGTCCGTCTGCCGCAGCTTTGGAGAATTCCGGGATCCTTTTCAGAGGCAAATTGACACGGAAACTCATCAGGCCGTCTTCTCGTGTGGCAAAACCAAACTCGATCATACGTCTTGTTTTTGCCAGATCACCATAAAGGAACCCGGTGGCTGACTCATAATTCCATACATGGGTACAGGAACCATAGCAGCATCCGCTTTTATCGTGGCATCCCTCCCACACATACAATGCTCCATCGGTGAGTCGGAAGCAGGTCTGGGTCCTGAGGGTGCTGATGTTGAACAGGGCCGCCTCTTTCACCACTTCCGGAAGATCACTGCTGCAGAATGCCTCCACAAACTCGAGGGTCTTATCTTCCAGTTGAGTCAGTAGAGGAATTGTTTTGGATGCCACATCCCATGCGCCTTCGTACCGGGTAGTGTAGAAATTCTCCATCACCTCTTTGGACCATGCTCTCCTGTTGGGGAAGTACCAGGTGATCAGAAACCGTACAGATTTGGTCTCACCAGCTTTCAGACTCTCTTTGACTGCCAGGGAGGCCATCGGTTTACTGTTCTTCTCATCCTCCCGATTGTCCAGTTCGCCGTCAGCTGACATATCATCCCAGAAGTCCAGTATGGAAGATCCCCAGTGCTGAGGCTTCCAGGAGGTTCTGTAAGTGATTTTATCTGGGGTTGTGGTGACCAGGGCCATTTCACCCCAGGTTTCCGATTCCCGATCCACCCCCTCCGAGTCAAAGAAGATCCCGCTGAACCCCTGATTACTCAGATAACTATTTCCATTGCCTTCCGCTTTGCCTGCAGTCCCGTTTTCCCCTATAAAGTTTTGCATGGAACCACAGACACTGAAAACAACCTCCTTCTCTGAGGTATTGGTGATCTCGAAATCCAGTACTGCCATGGGAATACTGCTCTTATCCACATCTCCCGGGATCAATGGATTAAATGCTTTTACTTTCACTTTCAATGGTAACTGTGGGGTGCTGAGGTTTACCTGCCCAAATGGATAGGCCGCATCAAAAGAGACATTTTCAAACCGTGGCAGTCCGTGATTGGTAGAGACTGCACCGCTGCTTCCTTCGTACAGAAAGAAGGGCACAGGGCCCTCAAGCAGGCGAAGATCCTTCAGACCGTCAAATTCGGTATAGAGGGTGAAGAAGGGAGAGTTGGCTCTGCCCGGTCCCGGATTGTATCCCTTTGCAGGCCGGTCCATAATCTCCCAATCCTGGAGGTTGCCCCTGCCACCCAGGGTAACCGTGCCAGTTCCAATTCCACCGATTGGAAGAGCGATCTTGTACGTATGTTCCTGATCATAGTGCTTCAGAACAGGCCACTCCTGGGAGTATCCTTCAGACCATCCTATAATCAGAGTACAGGCGACTAAAAACAAAATGTGTTTTTGCATGGTGTATGGTTTTTGGGAATGGATGTATTGAATGTCTTTATAAAGGTAAAGATTCCTCGGAACTGGCATACACGCCAAATAATAGACTGAGCTATTTCATCAATGTATCTTTTTTCCAATTTATTTATGTAAAATTGCATGACAACAAACACTACTCAAATCACTCTGAACTCATGAATGAAGCCAAACCCAAGCTGGTAGAACGCCAGTACCTGCTCCCTTTTATAATGATTACCAGCCTTTTTGCCATGTGGGGATTTGCCAACGACATTACCAATCCGCTGGTAGCCGGTTTTAAGACTTTGATGGAGATCCCCAATGCAAAAGCTGCACTTATTCAACTGGCTTTTTACGGAGGTTACGGTACTATGGCCATACCGGCTGCACTCTTTGTAAGAAAATATGACTATAAAAAGGGGATCCTGCTGGGACTGGCACTTTATGCCGTTGGAGCCCTCCTCTTTTGGCCGGCCGCACGTTATGAGGCGTTCAGTTTCTTCCTGCTATCACTCTATATTCTCACATTCGGGCTGGCCTTCCTGGAAACCACCGCTAATCCGTTTATCTTATCCTTAGGGAGCAGGAAGAATGCTACCCGGCGGTTGAACCTTTCCCAATCCTTCAATCCGATGGGATCTATATTGGGTATGTTTGTGGCTTCCCGGGTCATTCTTGCGGCCCTGGAATCGGACAAAAGGAACGCAGCTGGTGAGCTGATCTTTCCCACACTGGATGAAGCGACCAAGGCAGCTATACGTACCTCTGACCTGATGATTATCCGGAATCCCTATGTGATACTGGGTCTGGTGGTTATTATCATGTTTATCCTCATCGCCCTCGTTAAGATGCCGCATACTGGTCATTCGGAGAGTGGCAGTGTGGGAGATTCATTCAGGAGGCTGGTAAAGAACAAGGTCTACCGGGAAGGTGTCCTGGCACAGGTGTTCTATGTGGCCGCACAGATCATGTGCTGGACCTTTATCATTCAGTATGCGGAAAACCTGGGCATCAACAAGGCTACAGCACAGCTTTATAATATCGGGGCCATGGGCATGTTCATAAGTTTCAGGTTCATCAGCACGCTGCTGATGAAGTATGTGAATACCAGAAGGCTCCTCATGATCTTCGCCATCGGAGGAATAAGCACGATCACCGGTGTGATTCTGATTGAGGGGATGGCGGGTCTCTATTTGCTCGTTGCCACTTCCGGTTTCATGTCGCTGATGTTTCCCACCATATACGGGATCGCCCTACGGGATGTGGGAGAGGATGCCAACCTGGGTGCGGCCGGACTGGTGATGGCCATTGTGGGCGGTGCACTGATGCCTCCCATCCAGGGTGCCATCATTGATCTGGGTACTGTGGGTCCGCTGCCCGCAGTGAATTTCTCCTTTATTTTACCATTTGTCAGTTTTGTAGTAATCGCCATATTCGGAAGGCGGTCCTATCTTGCGGATAAATTATAGTTCAATGACATGAAGAAAGGAACACTTCAAATCCAGCTCTTTGTCACCCTGGCTGCTGTACTGATGGTAATGTTCTCCTGTAACAGGGGCATTGTGGAGCCCAAACTTCCCAATGTGATCGTGGTACTGGCGGATGACCTGGGATATGGCGATCTTTCCTCTTTCAATGAAAACAGTGGCATTCATACACCCCACCTGGATCAGATGGCAGCTGAAGGAATGCGTTTCACCGATGCCCATACCTCCTCTTCGGTATGTACACCTACACGGTATGGATTGCTTACAGGACGGTATAACTGGCGAACCCGGTTGAAGAGTGGTGTATTGTCAGGGAAATCAAAAGCACTTCTCACACAGGACCGTACCACGTTGGCCTCCATGTTGAAAGCATCTGGTTATTACACTGCTTTTATTGGCAAGTGGCACCTGGGGTGGGACTGGGCCATTCTGGATACGGCGCAGTATTTTGAAGAGGATTGGAGTTTCGGCGAGACAGAAATAGACTTTTCACTTCCTGTGACCAACAGTCCCAACAGCAACGGATTTGATTACGCTTACGGACACTCCGGGTCGCTGGATATGGCCCCCTATGTATACGTGGAAAACGGGAAAGTCACCGCACTGCCCGACAGGAAGACTGTCAATGACGATTTCCAGGGATTCTGGAGGGAGGGACCCACCGGCAGCGATTTCATCCATGAGGATGTGACACCCAATTTCTTCCGGCGGTCCAAGGAGTATATTAAGCAGCGAGCTGCTGAAAAAGAACCTTTTTTCCTCTATCTGGCACTCCCCTCGCCCCATACCCCCATCCTGCCTACGGAACCCTGGAAGGGAAAGAGCGGGCTTAATCCATACGGCGATTTCGTTATGGAGATCGATGCCTGGATGGGAGAGTTGCTGGAGAGTGTTCAAGAGGCTGGAGTGGAAGAGAACACCCTGGTTATCTTTACCAGTGACAACGGATGCTCACCCAGGGCAGATTATGAGCTTCTGGAAGAGAAAGGGCACCATCCCAGCTCTATTTACAGAGGACATAAGGCAGATATATTCGAAGGCGGGCACAGGGTACCATTCATCGCTAAATGGCCCGAAGGGATCAAACCCGGTTCAGTAAGCAGCGAGGTGATCTGCACAACGGACCTTTTCCGAACTCTGGCCAATCTATCAGGCTACGAAGTGGCTGATAATGAAGCGGAAGACAGCTATAATATCACAACTCTGTTTGATAATCCCTCCCCGGAGCATCCTCTCAGGGAAGCCACAGTCCATCACTCCATCAATGGAAGCTTTGCCATCAGGCAGGGCGACTGGAAGCTGATCATGTGTCCCGGGTCGGGAGGATGGAGCTATCCCACACCGAGGGAGGTGAAAGATCTTCCGGACCTGCCTGATATCCAGCTATACAATCTTAAGGATGATCCGGGGGAAACGGCCAACCTGGAATCGCAATATCCCGAATTGGTTTCTGAACTAAAAACGCTCCTGATCAAATATATAGAAGAAGGGAGAAGCACCCCCGGTCAGCCCCAGGCCAATGACAGCATCGATTTTGAGTGGCACCAGATCAGTTTTGTGAATAGAGAGTAATGGATCAGTGATCTTATTCAAAATCACTCAAAACAAATTTCCATACAGGTACTGCCTTTACCCTATGGTGGTGCAATTCGAATATGTCTTCCTGGTCAAATGTTACAATAACACCATTCCCTATTTTAAGATCTTTCATCGCAGACTCAAGACCTTTGAGCTCTCTGTCCAGGTTATCCTGGGTTAGTTTATAACATACCTGAACTGCTAAAACAGGTTCTCCTTTTCTTACCACAATGAAATCACACTCATGCTCTTCAGCGTAGTAATAAACTAACTTTTGACTTCTTCTCAAGTGCAGATACACAAGATTTTCCAATTTGCGACCCAGATCTCTTGACAGGGAAATAGAGTTTACCCCTGCCAATCCGGTATCAATGCAATAAATCTTTTTTGGATTTGCAATTTGCTTTTTGAGGGAATAGCTGAATTTTGGAACACTGAAGATCAGATAGCTATCCTCAAGATAAGATACGTAATCTGCAACAGAACGTACCGAACCAATACTAAGAATCTTTCTTAGGTTATTTAGGGAGTACAATTTTGCACTGTTGCTGATCAAATAGGTGGCTAACTGACGAAGAACCTTGTGTTGTTTGATACCATGTCGAACTGCAATATCACGATAGATGATATCATCCATCAGGCGATACAGGATTTCTTCATTCCTGATTTTTAAGTATTCTGGAAATCCTCCCATTTCCAGGTACTGTTCCATTGAATCAGCTGATGGAGTTCCCTCTGATATCTCTAAAAACTCCATAAATGAAAAGGGGAAGATCTCCTTAGACAAATACCTCCCGGTCAGTTTTGTGCTGAACTCACTATCCAACAGAGAAGCATTTGATCCCGTAATCAAAATGTGCTGGGATTCTTCCTGCTTCATTCTTACATAGGATTCCCAATTATCTACACTTTGGATTTCATCAAGAGCAATAGCTTCATATGTTCCCTCACTGATGATCTCATCCAGTCTTGTAAAATCACCCAATTCAAATCCTGCTAACCTAGGATCTTCCATATTGAGCAACAGTGAATTTTGATATCTTTCTTTCAGCAGTTGTTTTAAGAAAGTACTTTTTCCGGATCTTCGAACACCCAGAATTACCAGAACGAAAGATGTATGAAGCGTAGTCTCGTGGAGATCATCTCTAAGTATTCCAAGGTCCTGCCTGCTGTATATCTCTTTCTGATAATTTATTACATTAGATATTGTTTCCTTGATCAACATAGCTTTTACTGCTAATACAAGCTTTCTTGTATTACAAATATACAATATTTTGTATTATAAATACAAGCTTTTGCCATCAAGGCAACAGATGCACCCTTTTCAACCACCTACTTCAACAGCAACTCCTCCGCCTCAACAGACCATAATCCGTCGTGACGGTCACAGATGTCGGCCAGGTCACTGAACAGGGGATTCTTCTTGCCCATCTCCCTGAAATCGGAAATGGCAGTCAGGGGCATCTCCATGTGGGTATAGATTAGTTTTTTACCTCCGGGGATATTGGGAAGGTCCAATGTGGCATCAGGTACTGTGTTAAGTCCACCGATATGCGTGATCAGTCCGGATGGATCGAGGCCCTTTTCCATCATTTCAAGTGACTCCTTGATATCATCAGTATTCCCTCCGCTGGTACCCACAATGTGGGTAAAAGCATAATGAACATTGTAGAAATTGAGTTTGGCACTGAACGTGGGATCGGCCGGTCCGGCGAAGAAGTTCAGGCAGCCATCGAAGGCCAGCAACTGGTCGGCCTGTTCGATCACCTGGCTTACCGGTGCAAATACAAATACATCGTCATAGCCCTCATCTCCGGTCAATGCCTTCAGTTCCTCCACTGCGTTTTCCGAATTGGCGGTATTGATGTAATGGAGTTCTATGCCCTTGCTCCGGGCCAGTTCCGGTGAATAGAGATGAGCCGCCCGGTCCAGTCTCACCTGGTCAATATCGGTAACCACCATCAGCGCAGGTTTACGGTCCTCCCGGTGAATCACATAGTTAATAGCCGCCAGTCCCATGGGTCCCACGCCCGCCAGGATAGCCAGCTTACCCCCATCTACGATCTCCATATCATGCACGTAGGTGCCAGGTTTGATGTGGTAGTTGGCGTGCATGGCCCCAATCACACATGAAAGGGGTTCCGCCATGGAGGCCGGGAAAAATCCGGACCCGTTATAGGTGAGCAAACACCCCAGTTCCATTACCTCATTGGGGATAACCACGTAGGTGGCATCTCCGCCCAGGAACCGGTAGGAATAGCCGGGAGCGCTTAACACTCCGACAGGGCCATCCTCGTAGTTCAAGGCAGGCTGAATGGCAAACTTATCACCGGGTTGAAACTGACCTTGCCATTTCTTTCCCACTTCCACGATATCCCCCGCAAATTCATGTCCGATCATTACTGGATTCTCAGCCACATCATTGGGGATTCGTTTGTGGTCTGTTCCCTGAATGGCAGCCTTGTAAGAGGACATGCAGAGGCTGTCGCACACCACCCTGGCCATTATCTCATCATCCCCGATGGGAGGTAATTCAAACTCATCGATCCTCAGATCATTTTTTCCGTAAATTCTTACTGCTTTGGTTATCATAAAAGAAAGGGATTATAAGTAAGTCTGAGGGTGCAATAAGGAAAACAGTTCTTTCGGATGGTCAATGTAACTGGCTTCACCGCTGAATGAGCTGTCTGCAGGATTTCCATAGCCCCAGGTCACACCCACAGGAATCATTCCTGCTGATACAGCGGTCTTCATGTCCCCCAGTGAGTCACCTACGAAAAGGATCTCCTCAGGCTGTAAATCCATTAAGCCGCCAATCTCCAGGGCCGACGTAGGATCGGGTTTCCTGGGCACCGTCTCCCTCTGACCAAAGATCGGGTAAAATGGCCATTTTGAAAGGTATGTTTCTACTACCTTCAAAGTCAGATCATGAGGTTTATTGGAGAGGACGGCCAACTTGATCCCCTGATCTGTCAATTGATCCAGTAGTCCGGGAATCCCTTCATACATCCGGCTTTTCACATCCAGGCCTTTGCCATAGATCTCTCTGAATTCTGTCACATATGCCTTCAGCTGCTCTCCTGATACCCCATCTCCAATCCCTTGCTGGATGAACTTGGCCGCACCATTTCCAATCCACCGGAGGAATTCCTCTTTTGTACGTGTAGGAAAACCATGCCGCTTAAAAAACAGATTAGCTGCATCTCCAATATCTTCGATGGTATTTACCAGCGTTCCATCCAGATCAAATATGACACCTTTTACACCCACTCCTATACGTTTTAACTTTTCAGCTTTTCAACTAACCCAACATCACCTGTCCCCCGGTCACCGGGATGGCCTGACCCGTTTCATACTCCTGGTCGATCACGTATTTGATGGCCTTGACTACATCCTCAATGCGACAACCCCGCCCGGCAGGTACCAGGGATTCATAATGACGCTTCACATCCTCAATTGTTTTGGCACCCGACACCTTTCCCGCATGTAAATACTGAACAAACAGTCCGTTTTCAGGATCGGACCAGAGCGGTCCCTCAAAGAAGTTTCCGGGACAAATGGCATTCACCTTGATGCGATCGCCCATAAGCTCCATGGCAAACGATTGGGTGAGTCCGATCCCGCCAAACTTACTTCCCGCATAAGCAAAATTCTTCTTGCTGCCCTCCAGACCCGATTTGGAATTGATCTGAATGATATCTCCAAAATTCCCTGAACCAAACTGGTTCTGGGTCCTCATCACGGGTGTAACTGCCTTTACGCAATTAAAATAGCCTTCGTAATTGACCCTGGTTACAAACTGAAAACTGGCCGGATCCATTTCATCGATCCCACCGGCCTTAAGCACACCTGCATTGCTGATCATTACATCCACA
>CAZURA010000055.1:0-30526 GCA_964622985.1 uncultured Bacteroides sp.
TCTCTTGTTCCAATCCAGCGGACGTGTGGCCTCTACGCCTGAAGTATTTATGGATGAACAAGTTTCCATGATTTCCACTGATGATTCCTATATGTATACTGCCGGACAATTTGATAATAAAGCAGATGCCATCCGGTATCTGAATGATGCCATTGATGAGGGGTATCCGGATGCAAGGATCATTGAGAGAAAAGGTCTGGAAAATTTAATCCAGGATAACACAGCTGCAGATCCCTATGATCCATCATGCTATACTATCCAGTTTATGGCTTTGCAGCGTCCCAGAGATGCATCCTTCTTCAAAGATCTTGATGATGTGAAGAGATATGAATGCAAAGATGGGCTCTTCCGTTATGTATCAGGTGAATACAAACAGATTGAAGATGCATTGAAGCAACTACCCGGGGTCAGGAGAAAGGGCTACAAAAATGCAATGATCATGCCCTGCTCACGTTATGTGGCGATGATGGTGGGTAACTAATAGTTGTCAAGTCTTAAAATTTGTCATATTATTGTTATTGTAAGTTTCGAAACGTGCTGAGCCCTATGGGGTTCACAAGCCTAATTAATTAATATAATTCTTGTGAAAAAATTAGTCCTGTTGTTTACTACCCTGAGTTTGGGTTACCTGATGCATGCTCAAACGGTTGAGAATATCCGTGTTGAATCCGAAGGTGAGAATATTAAGATAAGTTACCGGATAGGCGGATCCTCAGATGCCCAGCTCTACAATGTGACACTCACCTGTTCCATGGATGGCGGTACAAGGTTTGAACCCAAAACTGTGATAGGAGATGTGGGGGAGAATATCCGGGGAGGAAGAAGTTTTTATACGGTGATCTGGGATGTATTTGAAGATGTGGAGCAAGTTGGGAATGCCGAGTTTTTCGTGAAGGTGGATCTGGTCAGTGATATGTCGCCCACCGTTACTAAACAACAGACTCAGCCAAAGATCCAGGAAGAAGCTCCAAAGCAACAGGAGCAGAAAGAAACCGACAAAAGTGAGCCGGAAGCTATGTATCCTGACTTTGAAATGGGAGATCAGGTGAAGGAGGAATTATCATGGAGTGCTTACCTGGCTTATACGGGAAGCGGAACAAGCCCGGTAGGTCTCAGTTTTGGTACTCTCAAGAAAATGGGAGTCTATGGAAGCTTCAGGTACGGATCAGTGGCCACAGATGTCCTGACGAACATCTGGCTGACCTTTACGGCTGGATTGACTAAAAATCTTTATGCAAGCGGGAAACTTCGATTGCATATGTATGCTGGAGGCGGATTCACCTACGATACCATCATCGAGGCCGACTGGTACGAATCCACCTATACCCTGGAAGCAGGAATTAATAGTGTTATCGGCATGTTGTATCTGGCGGTTGGACTTGAATACAATAACCCAAAAGAGGTGGTTGATGTGAAACCGTATGGAGTGTATCCAGTATTCGGAGTAGGAGTGACATTTTAATCCGGCATCCTGAAACGAATCTGGAAAAAAATCGTATAACTTCTTGACATAGCAGGCCATTGATCATGAAAAGTTATAACTGATGAAAAAGGGAGTGTTGTTTCTGGTAATACTGGTTGTATCCGGGTTATGTTTTTACGTGGATGGGCAGAGTGCAGAAAAGTCCAGCGGGGTGGTCAAGCTCGACATGAAGAAGAAAGTCACCCGGACCAGCGAAGGTTCTGTTCAGGTAAGCATCCCCATGAATCAGAAAAATGCGGTCGAACTAAATGGTGAAGTGAATGGATTTACCTGGATCTCTCCCGTCTATACCAGTGTCAGAACGTCTGAGGATTTATTCGAGATCAAGACCACCATTAACTCCAAGGAAAATATTCGGTTTGTTAACCTGTTTAACAATGGTCAGTTCATCAGAAACATTATTCCACCGGTTTCAACCATCAAGCAAATGGTGGTGGAGGAACCTATGGAGCTGCACCTGGGAAGCAATGATCTGAAGGTTGAAGTGGTTACTGTATCCGGGAAGAAACTGGAAAGCGGGGTAGAGATAGTTTACGATATTTCCAGCGCCAAATATTATGCTCTGGTTATTGCGGTGGAAGAGTACGACGATCCCAATCTCAATGACCTGGAGCAGCCTGTACGAGATGCTACCAAGTTTTCCAGCCTGATTCATAACGAGTATAATTTTGAACGGGAGAATATCAAGTTTTTGAGGAATCCCACCAAAGCAGATATCATTGGGACCCTCCATGAGATGCGCTACCAGATCACCCCTGAAGATAACCTGCTGATCTATTACGCGGGCCATGGGTACTGGGATGAAGAGATGAGTACCGGGTACTGGCTGCCGAAAGATGCCAATCAGTACAATCCGGTCAATTGGCTCCCCAACACAGACCTCACCAACTATCTGAACGTGCTAAAATCGAAGCATACCCTGCTTATTGCCGATGCCTGTTTCAGCGGAGGGATATTTAAAACCCGGGCAGCATTCAACAATGTGATGTCGGTGGAGAAGCTCTACAAACTCACCAGCCGGAAGGCGATTACAAGCGGTACACTGAGTGAAGTACCGGACAAAAGTGTATTTATCGAGTATTTAATTAAGAGACTCGATACCAATAAAAAGAAGTACCTGCCATCCCAGCAGCTATACTCGAGCCTGAAGGAAGCGGTGATCAATAACAGCCCCAACATACCCATGTATGGGACCATTCAGAACGTGGGTGATGAAGGAGGTGACTTTATCTTTATCAGAAGGGACTAAAGGGAACCGGTCATCTTAGATGGATCCACCCATCTGTCGAACTCCTCATCCGTAAGGTAACCTAAACCCAGAGCAGCCTCTTTCAGGGTTGAACCTTCCTTATGCGCTTTCTTGGCTATTTCGGCTGCCTTCTCATACCCGATATGTGTATTCAAAGCAGTGACAAGCATCAGGGAATTATTTAAATTCTGAGTGATCCTGTCATGATTAGGTTCGATTCCCACCGCGCAGTTTTCATTGAATGAGCGACAGGCATCTCCGATCAACCTGGCCGATTCCAGGAAATTGTGAATCATCATGGGTTTGAATACATTCAGTTCAAAGTGGCCGTTGCTTCCGCCTACATTGATAGCCACATCATTCCCCATCACCTGTGCGCAAGCCATTGTAAGAGCCTCCGCCTGAGTAGGATTCACTTTTCCAGGCATGATGGAAGAGCCAGGTTCATTGGCCGGAATAGCGATCTCTCCGATTCCACACCGTGGACCGGAAGCTAGCATGCGAATATCATTTCCAATCTTCATCAGGCTGACAGCCAGCGTTTTCAACGCTCCATGAGTTTCCACAATGGCATCATGAGCAGCAAGGCCTTCGAACTTATTGGATCCTGTAACAAAAGGAAGATCGGTAAATTGCGCAATATATTTTGCAACCAGCTCGTCATATCCTTCCGGTGTGTTGATACCGGTCCCCACAGCTGTTCCCCCCAGCGCCAATTCAGTGAGATGATCCAGGCTATTCACCAATGCTTTTAACCCATGATCCAACTGAGATACATATCCTGAAAACTCCTGTCCCAGGGTGAGGGGTGTGGCATCCATCCAATGCGTACGTCCGATTTTCACTACCTCCATGAATGCATCCGCCTTCTCCTTCAGCGTGTCGCGCAGATCCTTGACCCCCGGAATGGTTACCTCTACCAGCATTTTATATGCTGCAATATGCATGGCAGTGGGGAATGTGTCATTGGAGGATTGAGACTTATTTACGTCATCATTGGGATGGATCAAACGGGAGCCTTCACCCAGTTTATTGCCCTGGATGACATGGGTTCTGTTGGCTACCACTTCATTGATATTCATATTGGATTGAGTTCCTGATCCGGTTTGCCAAACCACCAGGGGAAACTGGTCATCCAGTTTCCTTTCAATGATCTCATCACAGACTTGCATAATCAGATCGGCTTTCTCTTTGGGCAATACTCCCAGTTCAAGATTGGTGGCTGCAGCAGCTTTTTTCAGATAACCAAATGCCTGAACGATCTCGATGGGCATACGACCATCGCCAATCCTGAAATTATCTTTTGATCGCTGCGTCTGGGCTCCCCAGTATTTGTCTGCGGGGACTTGTACCTCGCCCATGGTGTCCTTTTCAATTCTGTATTTCATTTGTGTAGTATTTTGGGTCCGATATTCTGAAATCAAATATACTCAAACCCAAAGTATAAAAGGAAAGAATGGAAATGTTGTTGGATAGGAAAGTGTGAGGGTCAGTCTGCCTTCATCAACAGCACCGTTACATAATGAAAGCCTGCTGTGTCGGCCTCCACTCCCACACCACACTGGGTAACGTCTGCACGAAGATGTTCTATGGTTTCCGGGGATTGCAATAATTGATTCAGAATTTCATCCTCGTCGTTCGAATCTGTTTTTAGTACTACTGCATGCTCATTGTAAAACGAATACATCTCCTTTAATGCATTCCAGTGTTCCGTAAGACCTTGGGTACCCACCTCTTCAACACCATTGGCCATTTTATAGGAATAGATCTGTGCCTCATTTACCATGAGAAGCTGATGGACAAATGGTCCGTCCAGCCCGTTGTCGATCCGGTACGCTTTAATGGAAAGATAGATCAGATTCTCGATGCTTTTGATCTGGACGTAGGGACCAGTCTCTTTTTCACATGTACTAAGTACGATCGGAAGTGCAAGTAGGACCAAAAGACGTTTCATCTTCATGGTTTTAGCGGTTTCATATTAGTACGGAAAAGATAAACAAAAGGTTGCTTACAGCCGGTCAATGTTTTCAACGGGATCACCCACCACTGCTTTATACTTTCCCTCCACAATGGGTCGATGGATCAGCTTGGGATTTTCCACCATCACCTTGATCCACTCATCATCATTAAGATTCAACCCTTTTAATTCTTTGCGAAATATCTCCTCCTGTGTACGGATGAGCTCCACAGGTTTCACATGGAGTTTCATAACCAGTGCAGTGAGCTCCGATTCGGTTAGGAGATCTTTGAGGTATTCACGCACCTGGTGCTCCATCTTTTTATCAATTACATATTGTAATCCGGCACGGCTCTTCTTGCAACGGGGATTGTGATAGACAGTATACATGAGTCAATGATTTTGAAGCTAAAAGTGAATTATTACCGATTAACCGGATTTGCATCCAGTACGAACATCCCACGACCATGGGTGGCTATGATAATCATATTGTCTCGCGGATGAATGGCCAGATCATGCACATAGGAACAGGGAAGGTCGCCTAATACTTCCCAACTTTCACCCCCGTTCTTTGACACATATACCCCCACATCGGTCCCCAGGTAAAGGATGTTTTTCTCTTTGGGATCTTCCCGGATCACATTGACAGGTCCTGCCGGAATGTTGGCGGAAATATCCTCCCATGTATCTCCAAAATCAGTAGAACGCCATACGTAAACAGCCGCATCATCATCCCTTCGTCCGGTCTGGGTCACATACACTGTCCCAAAATCGTGTCTGGATGCTACAATCCGGGAAACCCACCTGACCGGTATAGGTCCGGTCCGTATATCTTCCCAGCTTTCACCTCCATTTTTGGTCCTCCATAACCGGCCATCGTCTGTACCTGCATATAACAGGCCGGGATTGAAAACAGATTCCTCCAGGGCACTGATGGTCTGATAACTGATATCACCATGCTTTTCAGTATCATTATAGGTGAGGTCTGAGCTGATCTTTTTCCAGGTGCCCCCTTTATCAATGGATTTCAATACAAACTGTACCCCATGGTAAACGATATCAGGATTGTGGTGGGAGAGTAAAGTGGGAGCTACCCACTGTCCCCTGAATTCCGGTTCATCAGGAAAGGTCTCCGGCAGGGTCCATTCCTGGTCATCAGGATAACCTTCGATGGTAGCTCTGGCCAGTTTACCGTAGAACAATGAAGCATAAATGGTATTATTATCTCTGTGATCCACTACATGTGTACTACCTTCGGCCCCCAGTGTATAGTCCCATTCCGTCGGTCGTACTCTGTCTCTCCCCCGGGAGAGGTCCACTTCACCATAGAAGCTGTGATGGTCCTGGATGGATCCATACACCCTGAAAGGTTCATTCATGTCATACTCCACGTTGTAAAACTGTGCAAGAGGAAGTTCCTTAATAAAGCTACGCCAGTTTTCACCCTTATCATACGATACGCTGATGCCTCCATCATGAGCAGCCAGAATATAGTTGGAGTTGTCAGGATCGATCCACATGCCGTGTTGGTCGGCATGGATCTTCCTCCGGATTGGCTCCAGCGTAGCTCCTCCATCGGTCGATACATTGATCCAGAGGCCCAGAGTGTAGACTCTGTTTTCATCATTGGGATCTACGCGCATTTGCCCAAACACCCAACCATAGGTCCCCGAGTGTCCTGACATATATTTTTTAGTCTCTTCGGTAAGTCCGCTGACCTGGTGCCAGGAAGCCCCGGCATCGTCGGAGCGGTACAGGGTAGCCCCTTTAATGACATCCTTTTTGGGTCGTCCGTAGGCATCCATCTCTCCCTCTTTGGCTTCAAATGCTATTTGATAATCATCCACAAAGGCATAGACCACATCGGGATTGGATCGGGCTATGTCGATTCCGGTTCTGCCCATATACTTCGCCGGTGGTAAGCCATTTTTCAACTGTTTCCAGCTTTTACCTCCGTCGGTAGTCTTCCAGATGCCATTGTTTTTGTGGTTTTCATAGGTTCTGGGATCGTTCCATTTGAGCCGGGTGCGCTGCCATGTGGTAGCATACAATATATCCGGATCACGGGGATCCATCACCAGGTCGTTGACTCCGCTCTCAGGTCCTTTATAGAGGATCTTGTTCCACGATTTACCACCATCGGTGGTTTTGTAGAGCCCTCTTTCTTTGTTACTGGTCCATTCATGACCCGATGCTGCCACATATACTATCGACGGATTCTCAGGATGAACCAGGATCCTTGAAATGGTGAAAGTCTCCTCCAAACCCATGTGCTGCCAGCTCTTACCCCCGTCACTGGTTTTCCAAACCCCGCATCCTGGATTGGATGATCTGAATATATTAGCTTCCCCGGTACCGACCCATACTATATCGGGATTAGAGGGAGTGACAGCCAGGTCTCCTATGGTGGAGGTGCCCTGATGTTCGAAGACAGGTTCGAATGTAACACCCTCATTTAAGCTTTTCCAGACTCCTCCCGAAGCAGCGGCTACCCAAATGGTATAGCTCTGACCTTTAGGTCCGACTGCCTCCACATCGGTGCATCTTCCGCTGATATTGGTGGGTCCGATAAATTGCCAGTGGAGGGTATCGAACGGAGAGGTGTCTCTCATTTTTTCATGAGCTTCATACATGGAGAGTTTTTCTGCTCCGGCAAGGACGGGTGCTTTCTCCTGTGAGTGGATGGAAAGAGTGATCAGTGTCAGTGCGAACAAAAGGATCCCGGATTTCATATGGAGTGGAATTAATTATTTCGACTAAAAGTAATCATTTTTCGGACTGACCGGATTTTATTAACTTATATGCTTTAAATATAGGATGTTAATTAAAAAATCCAGGTGCTATGAAAAAGCTTTTTTTGATACTTCTGATTGTGAACTTTTTAGCAGGTTCAACTGATGCGCAAATTCACCTCTTTCTCCAGGAACAGGAAGTTGACTTGAAAGATTCAAAGTCATCGGCCTGGGTGTTCCCTGTAGCTCGCGGACTGGACGAAGCATTGGATGACATGAAGCAATATTGTAAGGATCGAAGCGATATTAGAATGAAAAAGGGAGGGGAGAACATGGTGATAGGGGAGAAAGTATCTGTTCCTACGATCGCTACAAAGCGAGGTGATATGATTGGATATGGATTTATTACAGAGAACTACTACGGAATAGCTATGGTCTTTCAACTGGGGTATGACATCTCGATCAATAGCCAGGAGTGGGCTGTGGAGATGAAGAACTTCCGGAACTATACCAAAGAGTTCATGTCCTACCATTATGAGCAATCCTACTCCAGGAGGATCAAGGCCCTTGAAAAGGAGATCAAATCACAGCAGAAACAGATCAACCAGAATGAGAATAAGATAGAATCGTTGAATAAGAAAATTGAGAACCTCAATAAGAAAATCGAGAAGGAGACTGATGAGGCAAAAATATCAACTTTTCAGAGTGATATTACGACCATGGAATCTGATATTCAAGAACTTACGGATGTGATTCCACAACTCAGGACTCAGGTGCAGAATTTTCAGAATAATGTGGATAAACTGAAAGCAGAATCCCATGCATTTCAGAATGCTATCGGATCCATTTAGTTCCTTTAAATTACCTCCTGACTGTTTTTCTGAATCCTTTGTATTGTTTTCAAATTAAACATTCATTACGTTTGGGTCAAAATTCCGGACATGCAGATCCTGATCGTGGAAGATGAATTAGCACTTATGGAGTCTATGGTCTCCTACCTGGAGATGGAAGGATTCAAATGTGAACAGGCTACCAGTTATCATGACGGACTTTGTGCGCTGGACAAACATGATTACCTGTGTATGCTTTTCGACCTGAACTTGCCTGACGGAGATGGGCTGGATCTTGTAAAACTGGCGAAGGAGAATCAGAACAGTTCGGGAATTGTCATCATATCTGCCCGAAATGAATTGGAAGAGCGGGTAAAGGGATTGGAATTGGGTGCCGATGATTATCTGGTTAAGCCGTTTCATCTGTCTGAATTGGTTGCCAGAATACACTCAGTAGCCAGGAGGACAAGAACCCAAGGGGAGGAGATCATGAGCTTTGGATTGATCAGGGTGATGCCGGAGGAGAGGAAATGCTTTGTGGAAGAGAAACCGGTGGATCTTACCCGCAAGGAAATGGACCTGCTGTTATACCTGATGGCAAACAGGAACAGGGTGATTACCAAAGAAAGCATAGCTGATTTTCTCTGGGGAGAATACGGGGGAGGCTACGGTTCGTATGATTTTATCTATACTCATCTGAAAAATTTAAGGCGCAAACTGATGGAGGTGGATTGTCCGGATTATGTTCAGAATATTTACGGAGTGGGATATAAATTCTCACTGGAATAGTCCTGCTGCTCCATTAAAAGAATAATGGTTGTTTCATGAAACTGCTGACAAAAACCACGCTATACTTTGCCACACTTTCGCTCTTCCTCTTTTTCATAATGGGGATCATTTTTTTCCAGGTTTTGAAAAACATAAGCCTTTCCGAGTTGAATCGGGAAATGGCGGAAATCAGGGAGGCGGTTGATTTGCAATTGGACAAAGAGTGGGCTACTCGCCCCCCACGGATCATTGGCATTGATTCCCTCACCATACAGCTTGTCAGTGCCTCAAGCACAATGGAAGAGAAGTATGGCGACACCCTGATGATAGACCCTGAGAGCGATCAGTTTAAAACCTATCGCTATTTGGAGTACTTCCAAAAACTGGAAGAGGGTAATGTAAAAGTCAGAATTTACAAGTCCACAACTCCGACCGACAAGTTGGTAGAGCAAGTAACGCTCATGATGACTATGATGGTGATCCTGTTTCTGTCAGGGGTTTTCTTCATGAACCGGTTTGTATTTGCCAACCTGTGGAAGGATTTCTTCGAGGCTCTGGAGAAGTTGAGGAAGTTTGACACAGTAAAAGAGCCTGTGGTACTAGGGGATCAGGATATTGAAGAATTCAAAGAATTAAAAGCGGTGCTTGAGAAGATGACCCGCCGGCTTTCAAGTGATTACAAAGAGCTGAGGGAGTATACCGATCATACTACCCACGAACTGCAAACCCCCCTGGCAGTGATCAAGACCAAAATTGAACTATTGCTGCAGTCGGAAAACCTGGGACCGGATGAAATGCAATTGATTCAATCGATCAATACCAGTGTAGATCATCTTTCCAGGCTTAATTCCACCCTGGCACTTATCACTCGCATAGAAAATCAGCAATTCCCCGAAAAAAATGAGATACATCTGGTCCGGTTGGTAGATCACCACCTGGAGATGTTACAGGAACTGATTGAAATCAGAAATATTTCGGTGGTCCGATCCTACAAGGATACACATCGAACAATATGTATGGATCAGGGACTAGCCGATGTAATGATTGCTAACTTACTGAAGAATGCCATAGTGCACAATGTGGATGGAGGAAAGATCACACTGGATATCAGTAGTGAGGCATTTACCATCGGTAACGAGGGCCCTCAACTTGAGTTTGGAGAAGAGGAATTGTTCAGGAAATTTGTCCGGAGCAGGAGCAACAAAGGCAGCTTTGGGTTGGGCCTTTCACTGGTAAAAAAGATCTGTGAAGCTTATGGTATTGGGCATAGTTACAGCTACGTAGACAACCAGCATCTATTCACTTTTACTCTTTCTTCCTGATTTCTTCAGTTTTTCTTCAGAATTACATTTTACTTTTAACATGAATCAGATTCTAAGTTCTGATACATCATAGCTAAATTGGGTTTTTGATAGAAGCCACCTGGGATTCCACTTCAGGTGGCTTTTATATTTTCAGATTATCTGCAGATTATTATTTTTGTGACCTAAAGGAATGGAGCGGTGTTATATACCTTTACATTTAATATTCACATTATTATCAGTACGATTACTTTGCTGGCTGGGATATTTTCAATTGCATTTTCCATTCAGGGATGGAGCAGAAAGCGTGAATTCAGCAAAGTGGACAGCATCATTTCCCTCACGTTCTTCGTGGCGCTGTACCTTCAGTTGATTCTGGGATTCCTTATCTACTTCACCCTGCGAACCTCGTTAGAAGGCCCCTTTTGGGAGGTGCCTGATACGGAAAACGATGCTTCGCTGCGGTTCTGGGCCATTGAACACATAGCACTGATGATCTTCGCTCTCTTCCTGACTCAGCTGGGAAGGATCTTTATTAAAAGGACCTCCACGTCGGTCAGGAAGTTTAAAGCCTCACTGTTCTATTATGGGACCTCACTGCTCCTGATCCTCTTCTCCCTAAGCATTGCCCTATTCTTCAGATAATAGTTGATCCACCTGGAATCGAACCATTAGCGAAGAGCTGCCTTGGTCAGCAAATGATCGGGTATCTCAATGTTAAACCGTATCTCGTCCACAATGAATTCGGTCCCCGCACCCTTCTTTAGCATATCCTTGAATGTGATCTTTCCCGGATACCAGCGGGATCCGCGCCTTTGAATATCAGTTAGTTCTGTTCTTTTGAGCATTTTTCCGCTTTTTGCAAAAAGCTCCTCTTTCAAGGGTATATAGCGATGCTTATCCACCCATAGCTTCCTCATCTGGTAGGCTACATCCTCCACCTTGGCATGCATCTCAACGATCCAGCATTCCACCTCATCATAGGTTTCTGATCCGATCACCACTGCATCATATTTGTTGGTCAGGTTGGGATCGTCCATCATATCCTCATAGGAGAGGTCAGATCCCATCACCGACTGCCGGAGCATATGGCCTGAGATCTGAATGGTCCGGTCAGTAGAGGGAGAAAAGATCCATAATTTATCCTCCAGTTTTAGCATTTTGGTCCCCTGTTCCCTGGCCGGTGCCAGGTATTCAGTTAATGCCGATTCTCCTGTGGCCCACGTTTCAGACTCAATGGTCCTGGATGTTCTGGCTCCATGGATCACCATTTTGGATTTTACATACCGTGTATCTGACGACATATTATCATCGATCCTGTCCAATATCTCTTTACCTGTGGGTTGTGCTGATACCACTGAAGCGATCAGCAACAGTCCAATTGTGATTCGTATCATGCCTGTAGTTCTTTAAAAAGTTGAGCTGTCTTGCGTTTATAAATCCCAATTCCGGCCAGGGCAGTACCCATTACAGTGGCCAGGATCCCTGGTATAAAACCGATGTAATACGCATCGGTGGTGATCTTGGCTTTCAACACACCCTGCATCATTATGGTAGTGTTTTGCATCATGCTGGAAATGTCGATCCCCCTGGCCATTAGTGAGGCAAAGAACAATCCAAAGAGTGTTCCTACCACAGAGCCCACAATACCAATGAAAACCGATTCGGTGATCAGACTCCTGTATATGTGGTTTTTCTCTTCCCCGATGGCTATCCTGAGTCCCATTTCACCATATCGCCTCAATCCGCCTAATAATCCGGAATTCCACAATACAATGGACATGGCAATTACAAAGATCCCGACGATCATCGCTTTAAAATAGTCTACCATATCCAGATAGGAAGTAAGGAAGTTCTGTCCCCGCAACGGAACCATCACGGGTGAAAACTCATCCTGCAGATCGCTATGCTTTTCGTTGAAACTCATCGTCATAGAGGCAGCCAATTCGTCATCATAATCACCTGAAGGGAAATAGCCAAGTACTTCACTGCTTGCATCCACCATATCAAGGGCCTCACGGATCCCGCTGATTTCAGCTATCATCCCACCTCTGTCCAACATAGCAACACCGAAATTGATCGTGCCACTGACCGTAAAATTGGTAATGGACATGGCACCATTCATGGTGGAGCTGATGAGGGTTACCATATCCCCAGGTTCCACCTCCAGTTTTTCGGCGAACTGATCACTGAGGATCAATTCGAACGGAGTCAGGGGCAGATTTCCTCTGACCAGTGCATTCCTCAGGTTTAACCTCTCAATCTCATTGCTGTTTTCCGAAAGCAGGTCTACGGCCATTCCTCCACCGGGACCCTGTACTTTGGTTTCACCTTTCTCATCGGGCGAGTCTATCAGTCCTCCAAACTGGATCCGTTCCACCCATTCCATATCGGGAAATTCCTGATGAAGTGTTTCCAGAAGTTCCTCAGATCCGATATAGGCCAAATCGTTGGGAAGCTGGTCAATGTTGTTGTGATAAGCCTGGCTCATCACTTTGACATGACCGGTGGAAAAACGGGCATTGAAACTGATCATATCCCCCAGTACACCGGTTACATAGCAATGCATCATCACCACTAAGGTCACCCCAATGGCTACTACGATAACAGGTGTCAGGCTCCTGGAGCGATCCCTGAACAATCCTTTTATATAAAATCGTAACATGTTTCTTTCTTTTTAAGGTTATTGGATCTTACCCCGGATGGCATCGTTGGGATTCATCTTCGCAATTTTTCGGGAAGGTAAATAGCTTACCACCGTTGTAGCGATCATGACAATTACGATGCTTCCTACGATCAATGCAGCACTGAAATAGGGCCACATACGTTCAGCAGCAGCCATCCCGAAATCATCAGTACCTTCTGGCATCCCAATCCCGGTATTCTCTACGTAAAGTAAAACCGGAACACCATAGATGGCTGCGAAGATCAATGCAAAAATCGCATGCATCGTTCCTTCCACAGTAAAGAGACCAACCACCTGCCGGCGTGTCATCCCCATGGAAATGTAAGTGCCGATTTCCCGTTGTCTCCGGAAAATAGAGAGTACCTGGGCGTCAAAGACTGCCAGTAAGGCCAGTGCAAGCATGATACCATAGAATACGGATCCACCTACAGACTTCATCTGTATCATGGCTTCAAGCTCTGCGAAAAGAAATTTATGATCTTTGAATACCCAGCCAGTCACTTCCATCGGTAACTCCGAATCTGCTCCTTTTACAATCATAGTTGCTTCTCCCGGCATTCCTGTCAGTTTTTGCATCTGATCCAGTCGGATCCATACTTGTCCGGCATCCACTGCAGGAACGGTGGTGGAGAAAATAGCTGCAATTCTGATCTCCGTGGCATCGAAGGTGCCATTTACATCCCTCCAGCGGATCAGGACCAAATCATCTACATTCAGGTTTGCGTTCTTTGCAAACCTTGATCCTATCAGGGCTGGGATCTCATCGTTTTCTGGCACCAGTTGGTCTGAAGGGATAGCTAGCACTTTCTGATTGACATTAATTCCTTTCAGCAGAATGCCCTGCATCCTTCCTTCAGGATATATGGTTGCCTGGGTGTATAAGATGGCTGCAGTTTTTCCCTGCTCGGAATTCTCCGCGAACTGTTCAGGGATCACTGCATGAGCATCATTCAGTGTCACCGGATCATAGGGATCGAAATCTTCCTGCCAGTATTGGCCTTCTCCCACTTCCCAGGCGGTCATATCGATCCGTGCCTGTTTGTCCCATCCCTGGTATAATCCGTTCATAAAGATGATCAGGAAGTATGCAACCGAGAGCACAAACACAATGAGGAAAGTCCGAAGTCCGGCTCCCAGTAAATTCCGTATAGCTAATTTAAAAGCGATCATGATTACTGATTTATTTCTTTACAATGTCATCACCTACTACCTTTCCATCCTCCAGTTTAATGATCCTTCGGAGATATTTGATCACTTTGTCATCATGCGTGGCAAAGATGAAAGTAGTCTGAAGCTCCTTGTTCAATGTCTCCATGGTCCGGAGGATATGATGAGAGTTTTCAGCGTCCAGGTTGGCGGTGGGCTCATCGGCCAGCACCAGGTCGGGCCTTTTCACCATGGCCCTGGCTATGGCTACGCGCTGGCTTTCTCCTCCCGAAAGCTGAGGGGGTTTGGATTTGATCTTATCGGTAAGCCCTACCCATTCCAGTGCATCAAGAACAGCTTTTTTTCGTTCCGATGCCGGTTTTCTGAGCAGTAGCAATGGGAATTCCACATTCTCATATACTGTGTATACATTCATCAGGTTGTATGTCTGGAATATAAATCCGATATGCTTCTTCCTGAGGAGTGCAGCTACTTTTGGATTTAAGCGCGAGGAAGGTGTGCCCAGAACATCGGTCTGGCCTTCTGAAGGAGAATCCAGCGAACCAATGATGTTTAACATGGTTGTCTTGCCGGAACCACTGGGGCCGACAATTCCGCAAAACTCACCTTTCTCAAAGGATAGACTGATACCGTTGAGGGCGGTAAACTCGCCTCCACCAATGGGAAACCTCTTTATAAGGTTGTCAATGGTAACGATTGTGCCGTTTTTCATGATTTCAAGTATTAATGCTGGTGGATAATGTATGTTGCGTTTTAGTGATTAAATACTGCCATGAGCTGGAATCCCCAGCCACTGTATAGAGTGGTCTGGTAATCCAGGTTGTAGAGGGTATAGGTTTCCGGATTCCAATAACCCATGATATAAAAACTCCATTTGTCATACGCCATGGACCAGTTGATGAACCTGTAGAATTCCTTACCTGTAAAATCGTAAAACAACATGGTGCCGATGCTGTGGATGATATTAAGGGGATAGGTGGCGGACAACAGACCGAACGTCATCTTTTCATCAGCACCAAACGGTTGCTCCCCCTGCAGGTAAGCAAATGTCTCGGCCATTACATTCAGCCCACTGCCCACGCTGAACGTATAATCCATTCCCACATTGAGCAAGGTATTGTAGGTCAGGTCGGTAAAATCAAGATCCTGGTGGATCAGTGCTCCCTCTACCCAGAGTCCCACACCCAGGTCAATTTTCGCATCCACAGCGAGCCGGTTTTCCGGATACGTTACCCCATGATATATAGAATCGGGAACAACACCGTTCGGATCGGCTGTGCGGTGGTGGTAAGAGGCTGCAATCTCTCCCGTATAGAGAGGTAGCTGCACCCGTCCTCCATATTCGATGCTTCCCTTTTTAGAGGGTAAGAACTCCCAACCCTTGGTTTTATCATCTCCGTACAGCGCCCAGAGCCATATGTTTGCATTGTTAAGGAAATAGTAGCGCCCCAGCAGACCATACACCCCATCGGTCAGTTGAAGTGGATCACGGGGATCAATGCGATCGAACCACATAAGCGGACGGAAAAGCACAGCCGATCCGAAATTGATCTTTTGCAGACCGGCCCTCAGTTCGAACTGGTCGCCCGAAAACCGTATCCACATCCGGTAGGGGGATACCTCTTCATCCAGCGTAAGGCTGTCGCCCGGGTAGAGATGACCACTTCCCCACAGGTTCGCAGAAAACTCCCCATCAAAGGTGTAATTCCCCAACGGCAGGGAAAAAGACACTTCAGGAATATACCTTAGACCCACCTGGGCCTGAAACGGATCGGCCGGATTGAACGTGGTCCATCCGATGGCCTGTCCCCCGAAACCCAGCGACTGGGAATGCAATGTCCAGGAATTCAGTACAAGGATAATTACTGATATGGATCTGAATCGGTTCATGCCTTATTTATGAGGCGATATGCCGTAGATAAACAGGTTGGTGATCTCCATCAACAGTTCCTGCGGGGAGTCGAAAAAATGCAGCATCTCATCTTCTGAAAATATCCCGAGGGTTTTTTGGGTATAGAGCATAAGGAAGGGTATGTTCAGATCTTTTCGTACCCATCCGTCTTCCTTCCCTTTTTCATAGACCTTGATGATTTCAGTCATTATGGTCCTGGTCTTCTCTTCTATGTAAGTTTTCAATTCTCCCTCAGGGCTGGCATAAAGGTCCTTGATAAATTCCTCACTGATTCCACGGGTACCTTCCGATTTCAGCTGAATGATTTTCCGGAGGGTTTTTTCGGGTGACTCATGCTCTTCATGTAACTTTTTTACTTTATCAAGGGTATCATCATACACCTCGTCCAGGATGGTAATGGCCAGTTCCACTTTGTTCGGGAAGTACTTATAGTAAGTCATCTTACTCACACCGGCTTCCTTGCAGATCTCTTCGACGGTGACCTTTCTGAAACCAAACTTCCAGAAAAGTTCTTTTCCTGTTTTCAGGATCAACTCCCTTTTCGGACTTGACGAATCGCCCATAACTATACGAAATAAGTAATAATAGACTTAATACGTATAAATATAGGTTATTAGTAATTCCATGTCAAGGAAAATCGTAAAAATCGTCATAAAAAAACCGCCAGTCAGTTAAAAAACTCTGGCGGAGAGATGAAAAATCCTGTGACTATGTGCTAATCACCGCTTTTTCCATAATTGGGGAGTACTCTGGCGCTGGGGTCATCCACATTGCAGTTGTCCCAATCCTTATTGGGCATCCAGAAGTCTGCCACAGCTTTAGATCTTCCGGGGAAGTGGGATTCGAAAATATCCCGGTACATAAGCGATTCCTTGGAGATGGGTGTGGCATGGTGGTACTTAATCTGGGCAGCGAACAGATCCGAATCACTGTACATCTCTTCGGCATAGGCTTTCAGATTATCCACCACACTGTGACCCACTGCATCGGAGAAGGCTGCCTTTTCCCTGTAGAGGATATCGTGAGGAAGGTAATCCCCTTCAAAGGCTTTTCGCAGAAGATACTTACCAATTCCGGTGAAATTCATTTTCTTTTCAGGCGGAATTTGCATAATATATTCAACGAAGTCGAGATCACCAAAAGGCACCCTGGCCTCCAGTCCATTGGATGAGATACTCCGGTCGGCCCGCAGCACATCATACATGTAGATCTCACTGAGCCGCTTCTCAGCTTCCTTTTGGAATGCAGTTGGAGTGGGGGCAAAGTCAGTGTACTTATATCCGAATATCTCATCACTGATCTCTCCTGTCATCAGCACCTTGATATCAGTATTTTCCGATATGTATTTACTCACTAGAAACATACCCATGGAAGCCCTTATGGTGGTAATGTCATAGGATTCAATATTATAGATAAGGGTGCTCAGGGTATCGAAGATGTCCTGCTTTGGGAACAGAACCTCGGTATGATCAGCTCCCAGGTAGTCGGCTACCACCCTTGCATATTTTGTGTCGATAGGGTCAATATCAATACCCACTGCAAATGTTCTGATGGGTTTGTCCATGATCCTGGAAGCAATAGCGCATACCAGGCTGGAATCGAGTCCGCCGCTGCATAAGAATCCCACCGGTACATCGGCATGCAATCTTTTCTCAACCCCTTTTGTAAGTAACTCATTGATTTTCAGCAATACCTCTTCCATTTCATCATCGGTGTAACTTGCCACCTTTGCGATGTCCCTGTAACAGACAAACTTCTCCCCATCGTAAATATATCCGGGCGGAAAGGGCTTTACCTCTTCACACAGATCACTCAGTGCTTTCATCTCACTGGCAAACATGATCTTTCCGTCTGATGCATACCCATAAAACATGGGGCGGATCCCAATGGGATCCCTGGCAGCAAAATATTTGTCCTGATCAGCATCATAGATGACACAGACAAACTCGGCATCCAGTCTTCTTGCTGTCTCCAGCATACCCAGCTCCAGGAACATGGGAATGATCACTTCACAGTCGCTTTCAGATTGAAAATCATAGGCTGATCCAAACTCGTCCCTCAGGACCTGGTAATTATAAACTTCCCCGTTTGCTACCAGGTGCATATCATTATGAATGAGGGGCTGGTTTCCATCATCTGAAGTATCTATGATCTTTAACCTGTGGAAACCCATCCACCCTTTGTCTCCAAAATCAGCGGCAACCGTATTGTTAGGCCCCCTGTATTTCAACTTCTGAAACTCGCTTACTGCGGTTAAACGCAGCATTTTGTCACATCCTGTATAGACTGAAAATCCGCACATAGCTCAATGCTTATATTACAAATTATAATTAAATAGACCTCAAATATATCAAATTATAATTAAAAACAATCAAACAATAACAAATAATAGATATTATTGAATAATGAGTAATAAATCGTAATAATTAGCGTTATCAGAATAACGCTACGATCCTTACGTACGGATCACAAAAAAACGCGAAAGAGATTTCGCGTTTTTTAATTTGATGTGAGTTCACTTTCACTATCAAAAGACCTGCAAAATGAGTTCCCTGGAATGCATGGTTTTTCTTCCAGGAATCTTTGGCTAATGCTTTCGTTTTACCTTGAGTATAAGGACAATAAAAAACTGCAGCCACTGGTTGCAGAAATTAGCTGGACACACAATCTTATCTTGATGGAGAAGTGTAAGGACCTATTGGAACGGGAATTTTATTATTATGAGATAAAGAGATACGGATGGTCAAAGAGCGTATTGGTCCACCAGATAGAAAATGAGGCCTACGAGCGGTATTTACTGAATCAGACAAACTTTGATAAGGCATTAGAGGAAAAGTACCAGCACCAGGCTAACCTGGCCGGGCTACAGAGTAAGCTGGAGAAGTTCCATCCGTTAGGATAATTTGAAAAAAGTTACCTTATTTGGTAACTTTTACTAACTTTGTATTGAATGAGGATAATAAAGGAAAAAACTCTCACTGATTACTGCAAGCTAAGTAGATACAAACCGGCAGCAGAATCTTTAAAAGCCTGGGTTTTTGAAGCAAAATACTCGACCTGGAACAATGCAAATGAACTGAAATCGAAATATAGGAATGCCAGTGTAATAAGTTCTAAAAGAGTAGTATTCAATATTAAAGGCAATGATTACCGGCTAATCGTAGACATTGAATACAAACTGAAGATTGTTTTTATTGTGTGGTTCGGCACACATGCTGAATATGATAAGATAGATACTAAGATGGTAAGTTATGAGAACTAAGATATTAAAGACAGAGCAGGAGTATAATGAGGCCTGCGATAGGATCTACAGCCTGATGAATAGCTCGGGGAATGCCATTGAACCTGACAATCCGGAAGGAGAAGAGATTGAGCTTTTATCCTTGCTGGTTGAAAAGTATGAGATGGAACATCACCTATTAGAAGCTCCGGACCCAATAGAGGCTATTAAGTTCAGAATGGAACAAATGAACCTAAGGCAGGCAGATATTGCTCCTCTGTTTGGAGGAAAAACAAGGGTGTCAGAGGTGTTGCACAGAAGAAGGCCCTTAACCCTGAAAATGATCACCCTGTTAAACCGGTACCTGGGAATTCCCCTGGAGTCTTTGGTCAGTGGGAATAAGGAAATAGAGTTGGAAGCAGAAAAAAGGAATAAGCTGTTAAGCATATCATCCATCCAGGAGTACTTAAAAGGTGGCCGGGAAGCAATGATTTAATCCCGCTCCCCGCCTCGTGCTTCTCTCAAGGCTTGCGCAGCATGCTTCTAGTAATTAAGTCTTTATCTTACTACAACTCAAACTCCAGTTTCTGGTCCTTGGCTTTCATTGAGGAATATGCCACCGACACTTTGCCTTTTCCGGAGATCAGGAATTGGAAATCCACCTTGCCAAAACCGGGCACATGGATCAACTGGAGCTGGGGTTTATGCTCTTTATAGATCACTTTATCCATATGCTCATCAGTCAGCCTTCCGCCGGCCACCACATCTATGGATGAACCTGAAACTTCCAATATATCATTCCTGTGGATTTTGTTTTTCAAGGACATATAAGAGAGGGTGGGTATGGCGTGTTTGTTTACTAGCCTGATTCTGACCTTGTACAGGTTTTTTCCGATTTTCTCTTTATCAAACACTTCCAGGCTGACTTCCGGGGTCTGACCGGCTGAGAACAATACGGCACTGGCGTTTCTGTGAACCAGGTCCTGTAGCATGAAGGGGTGGGGCAGCCTGGAGCTCATTTTTACCCAGCCACCTATCTCAATCTCTCCATATGTGGGATGATTGAAGGGGGTCCAGGATTTGAAAAGTTCGCCCTGAACCACATGGTCATTGAATTTCAGGCGCTGATGATTCGTATCCTCCTTACCTGGTTCCCTGATGCGTTCACCCGGTTTTTTCTGATCCTTGCTGAGAGAATAGGTCTCGGATTGCGACTGAAATAACTCTCCCACGAAACCGTAAGAACCTAACATATTGTTTGTAAAATTGTCAAAGTCTCCATAGGTGGAATAGAGGTCCTTCCAGACCAGCAGATAACGATATCCGGGAGTGATCTTTTCACTGTGTTGCCCCAGGTAGTCATATACCCTCAGATCGCCTCTCGGATACTCTCCCTCTTCTTTGGTGGAGGGTCCCCTGAGGAACATACCACCGGTGTTGTGAAAGGCCCATACCATAATGATGTTGGGCCGGGCCAGAAGGTATTCTGCAATGGCTTTGGTACCAGTACCGGATAGGGGGTAATAGCCAGATCCCCTCTGAATGTAGTTGGGTTCCCATTGGTAAGCCCAGTTCCTGTTGGGATCCACATATCCTTCCGTATCTTCATTGATCCTCCCGTCACCATCATTATCAATCCCTTCCCTGCCAAGGCGAATCCATTCCCCTTTCTCTCCGGGCTTCACACGCACCATTAACCTGGGATCGTACGGATCGGTCCGGTAGTTCCCATTGGGATCCTTTTTCCTCATTTCACAGATGTTGCCGTCTCCATCCAGGTCATCGTACATATCTTCATCGAAAAGTCCGTCATGGTCATCATCTTTTGGTCTGCGAAGCCCCCTGTTGGTGCTGGGTGTATTGGCGTCTTCGAAAAAGTGATACCTGCCGTCCACATTTACCGAAGGAATGATATAGTAGCTGTTTCTGTCCACCAGCGATTTGATCTTTTCATTTTCCTTATACCGTGTAAGAAGCCTGTTGGCCAGATAGAGACATACTTCACCTGCCTGTATTTCGTTGCCGTGGATATTACCATCCACATAAACACCTGGCTTCGAGAGGTGATCTCCGGTTTTGGGATTGGAGATAGTCAGCGCGTATATGGCTCTCTGTTCCTCGCTGTAACCTACTATATCGAGGGTAGTAAGTTCAGGAAATGCACGGTGAAGCTCCTGTAAAGCTTCCACCAGCTGTTCGTAGCTATAATAGCGGTCAAACCGGAGAGGAACTTCAATATCCTGACTGAAAGATGAACTCCATACTGCGATCGCAAAAATAAATGATATAATGAATCTCTTTTTCATGGTCCTACCCTCCGATGTTTATTGTTTTCTGATCATATCCGGCTGTTTTGCTTTCCAGCTTCAGTGTGATCTTTCCCGGTTTTTGTTTCTGGATGATCCAGGTAGTTTTTACTCTCGATTTCCCTTTTACCCCAGCAATGGGCGTTCTTTGGTAACCTGACAGGAATTTCAGCTGGTCTCCGTCCAGGGTAAGCACCGCCGGAGCCGGTTGTCTGTTCCTGCTCCCCATATCTGTAGGGAATGGAATAAATGCCCGGTTTTCGATCCAGGCCTCCACCTGATACACACCGGAGCTTTTTGATGATACCTTCACCTCATAGATATGCAGGTCGGGCAACTCTCCACTTAGCTTTATAATCCAGGGAACTTGCAGGTTAAGCAGAGAGTCTACCCATTCATAAGGAGGAGTGGTACTCAGGTAGGGTTTGAAACCCCCAATTTCCACCTCTCCCAGGGTAGGATGATCAAATGGTTTCCACTCTACAAATCCTTTGCTCCCCAGCAAGCTGTCGGAATAGGCAATGAGCGCTTTTTGCTTTTCCGGTTCGGGGTCGGTGGCAGTTTTGGTGCCGGGTTTCGTCACACCGGTTTTCTTCTCTCCATTTTTAGCATTGCTCTTTTCCGCTGCAGGTTTGGGGATACCCCAGAGATCCATGCTGAATACAGGCACTCCCACCTGGAAATAACCCCATAACTCAAAGGATCCTTCTTTGGCCTGAGCCGGATCCAACCTCTCGGTTTTCACTCCTTTCTTCTTGAGGTAATCTTTATATTCTTTGGCGTATTTCTCATAGAAGACCAGATCTCCTGGTTGAGGATTTACTGCGCCTCCTAAGCCAAGCCATCCAGCCACCATCGATTCTGTAATGGTCATCTGGGGATTTTCAGCCTGGGCCAGTGCAACCAGCTCTGTAATGGTGTAGGTCCTCGAAGGATCCAGGTTGAACTGTGTTGCCTGCCGGGCAGTTAATCTGATCTTATTGAGGTCTGCTCCGCCTTTTTTGCCGCCTTTCGGAGGAGTGTAGCAGAAATTGGTAGAACCGAATGAGACGATCATAGCAATCTCAGGATGTTCGAACACATATTTCATGATGGCATACGACTCGGGAGCCGAACCCGCATAGAGACCTCCGGTGGAGGTGAAATGCTTGAATTTGTGTGGAAAATTGATCTCCACATTGGTGCCTCCGGCTCCATCTTCGTTGTATGCTCCATCCCCGTCGTCGTCAATTCCTTCACTGTATAGTTTATAAATACCCTGTTCTCCTTTTTTCGGATCCGCCTTTTGCAAGAGTCTGGGATCTTTTTCAGAGACGATCCAGGTGCCGTCGGGGGCTTTTACCCGCATTTGAGTGATCCAACCATCCCCGTTGAGATCATTTGCACCGTCCTCATCAGTCTGATCATCCCGGTCATCATTTACCGGAAGGCCATTCCTGGAATTTTCCTGTTGAGGGGCATCAAAATAGCTTGAGGCTGCGTCAGGATTACCCAGCGGCACAATGTACCAGTTCAGGGAGTCGTAGTGTGCCGGATCTGACAGGATGGTTTCAGCCAGAAAAAGAGCTCCCTCGGTTCCTATGGGCCTTACACCTTCCAGATTGGCTCCCACAAAAATGGATGGATTCGATTTCACCTCCGATCCTGCCTCTTTGCCGATCTCTATCACATACACCGGACGGTTGCCAGGTGTAGTGGCCAGGAGCTTGGAAGCTACCACATCGGGATATTTCTTATCAACTTGCTTGATCCATTTTGTAACCTGATCAGGGGTTTTATATCCCGCTGACTGAGCCATGGTGGCTTCAGGGTTAAAGAGATATAGCAGGGCCGTGGCGAATACGACCTGAAAAAGATATTTCTTCATAAAACTAAGATTAGACAATAGTTACCAATAGCTTAATATATACTACAATTTTATTGCGGAGATTAAAGGTAGAAAAAAAAGAGTGCAATCAACCAAAGTCGGCTATGGACACCAGCGTTTCCATGTTAGCGATCTGAATGGTCTTTCCATAGATCTTAAGGATCCCGTCTTTCCGGAATTCGCTTAAGGAACGGATTACGTTTTCTGTGGTCATTCCCACGTAATCGGCCATTTCCTTGCGGCTTAATGGCAGGTCAAATTCCGATGAATGGTATACATTCTCCGAAAAATAGATCAATAAGTAAGCAACCCTTCCTCTGAGATGTTTGGTCCGGATATCCATGGAATCGAGAATGATCCGGTCAGCTACTTTACTCATTTTCTTTAACAGACTCAAGGCCAGGGAACCATTGTTACTGACGATGGATTTCACATCATCCATTTTGATATTGCAGGTCACCGAGTCTTCAAGTGCTGATACGGAGTAATTATACTGGTCGTTTGAAAAGACACTCAGCAAGCTCACATAATCATAGGGTTTGGCAATGGTGATGATCTGTTCCCTGCCCGAACAATCGGTGCGAAACAGTTTTACCAACCCACTCTTGAGGTAAGTAAAATCTTTTATCAAGGTACCTTCCTTGATGATGGACTCACCCTGGGCAAATTCTTTCTCCACCTTGCTGGTACATACTATGTTCAGCTGATCTTCTTCCAGGTTATCTACAAAGAGCCCCTTCAATTCACATAAATCACAAGTGCAGTTAAGGTCCATGCCCGCTGATGAAATGTTGGTCAACATATCTAAACATGATAGTTGTCATGTCATGACAATTATCATATCGTTTTTAAGATCACACTGATCGAGTTCCGTTATTTTTGTAACAGTAAATCGGAACCACTGTTTTCGGAACTTAAATCACAATTAAATAATTAACAATATTATGAAAAAGATTTTAATATTGGGCGGGGGTACAGCAGGTACCATGATGGCCAATAAGCTATTTAAAGCGCTGGATAAGCAGGAGTGGGAAATCACCATTGTAGATCAGCACAAAACCCATTATTACCAACCTGGTTTTTTATTCATCCCTTTTGGTATCTATAACAAGTCTGATGTGATCAAACCTAAAGGGGATTTCTTCCCTTCAGGAGTAAAAGTCATCTATCAGGAGATAGACAGGGTAGAAGGAGAAGAGAATCAGGTACACCTGTCCGATGGCACCAGTCTGAAATATGACTACCTGATCATTGCCACCGGAACTCAAACATGTGTGGATGAAACACCGGGACTGAACGGTGAGCAGTGGTATAAAAGTATTTTTGATTTCTATACTATTGAGGGAGCTGTGGCCATGCAAAGGTTTTTTAAGTCCTGGGAAGGAGGGAAGCTAGTCTTGTGCATTGCAGAAATGCCTATTAAATGCCCGGTGGCCCCCATTGAATTTGTATGCCTGGCAGAAGCATATTTTACAGAAAAGGGGATCCGTGATAAGGTGGATATCACCTATGTGACTCCACTGGACGGAGCATTCACAAAGCCCATTGCCACTAAAATGCTGAGCCAGTTGTTGGACGAGAAGAACATTAAAATAGTCCCTGAATTTTACCTTGAAAGCGTGGATAATGAAAAGAAGGTTATTAAATCCTATGATGAGCAGGAGATTCCTTTCGATGTACTGGCCATCGTACCTGTACACATGGGATCAGAAATGATCGAACGCAGCGGTTTGGGTGATGATATGAATTATGTGGAGTGTGACAATGAGACCCTGCAGTCAACGAAATTTGAGAATATTTTTGTTCTGGGTGATGCTGCCGATCTACCCACATCCAAAGCGGGCTCAGTGGCTCATTTTGCGGCAGAGATACTTTTTGAGAACATCTTGAGTGCCATTGAGAACAGACCGCTTCAGGCAAAATTCGATGGACACTCAAACTGCTACATTGAAACCGGATACGGCAAAGGAGCACTGATCGATTTTAATTACGATACTGAACCCTTGCCGGGAACTTATCCGCTTCCCGGAATAGGACCCTTTGGATTATTGCGTAACACCAAGATTAACCACTACGGTAAAATGTTATTCCGATGGATCTACTGGCACATATTATTGCGTGGCAAGGAATTACCCATTGAAGCCCACATGACCATGGCCGGTAAAAAGAAATACATTGATTAATAGGATGGATTATGGCAGATAATACGGAAAAACAGATCGCAGAACTCAACCAGAAGGTAGATACCATCCTGGAGTATGTGAATCAGCAGAGGCTTAAATCACAGGCCATGGATGACCTGATCGCAGATGTGTCGATTATCGGTAAAGATGTATATGATACCACTGTAAAAACACTGGATGAGCGTGAGGTAGTACTGGAACCTGATGAATTGAGGGAGTTAGGTGTACGATTGGCACAAAACGTCGGGAATTTTAATTCCATTCTTGATACTCTGGGGAGTGTCATGGATCTGATTAAGGATATGGGCCCAATTGCCAATGAGTTGATCATTGATGGTACCAAGAAGCTTAATGAGATTGAGCAGAAAGGATATTTCGAATTCCTGAAGGAATTTGGCCACATCATTGACAACATTGTGACACATTATTCCGCTGAGGAAATGAGGATGCTGGCAGATAACGTGGTTGCAATTCTTGACACCGTTAAAAACCTGACCCAACCAGAAATGCTTAAGTCGGTAGACAATGCCGTGAAAGTATTTGGATCCCTTGAGGTGGATGATATCCCGGAGACCTCCCTGTTCAAATTGATACGTGAAATGAACAAACCTTATATGAAAAAGTCACTGGGTACTTTTGTTACATTCATGAAAAATTTTAATGAAAACTTTAATTAACAACCATTAAATTAATAAGTTATGGCACAAAAAACTATTGCAGGACAAACTGTGGAAGTAAACGACGAAGGATATATGGTCGATGCCTCACAGTGGAATAAAGAGATCGCGGCTGAGTTGGCAAAGGAGGACGGAATTGAACTCACTGACAAACACTATGAAGTACTTGAGTTCCTTCGGGATTCCAATGAAAAGGGTGTAACCCTGACCATCAGAAGGGTAGGTAAATCGGGGATCGTTGACATAAAAGGACTTTACAAGCTGTTCCCGGGCGGACCGCTAAAATATTCTTCAAAAGCCGCAGGTATTCCTAAGCCTGCCAGTTGCGTTTAACCTTAAAAAACTGATAAAATGGCCACTAATAATGAGAATCCATTAAAAAAAGTATGCATCATTTGTGCCAAGGGTACCATTGAAGATGTATATGCCACGTTAGTTATGGCTAACGGAGCCGTCATGGAAGGAATTGAAGCTAAGGTCTTCTTCACCTTCTTCGGTCTTGATGCCATTACAAAAAAGCAAATGAATAAAATAAAAACCGCGACTGTGGGTAATCCTGCCATGCGAGCTCCCGGTGGACTACCTTTCCCCAGTATTCTAGGAATGCTGCCGGGTGTAGAAGCAGGAGTATCGGCCATGATGAAAAGCCAGATGTATAAACTTGACATTCCCCCGGTGGATGAGTTCCTGGAGATGATCACCGCAGGAGGTGGGGAGATCTATGCCTGTAAACTGGCCATGGATATGTTCAAGCTGGAGAAAGAAGATCTTTGGGATGAAGTGAAGGATGTACTTACTGTGGGGGATTTCTATGGTATGTGTGGGGGTGAGGGTACTCAGATTATTTTCACCTAAGCTCGTATTTGCAGGACAGGAACGCATTCTTCGCTGATGTTATATCGCTGCTGAACTTTGTGCTGCGCACAAACTAAGGCAGCTAACACAACATCTGCTCTGAAACTGAATGCAGGCTAATCTGGCCAATACTCGCGACAGAATATAAGAAAAATTTAGGGGGCATGTAGCCCCCCTTTTATTCAGAATCAACAGGATCGCATATATGCGTTGTTTCGACATTTACGATCCCCCGAACTCCATGAGGAAGGCTTTGATAAAAGGGTCAAGTTCGCCATCCAGCACAGACTGCACATTCCCTGTTTCGTGGTTGGTGCGGAGGTCCTTTACCAGTTTGTAGGGGTGCAGCACATAGTTACGGATCTGGGAGCCCCATTCGATCTTCATTTTGCTGCCTTCAACCTGAGCCTGCTTCTCCCGCTTCTTCTGCAATTCAATCTCATAGAGGTGTGATTTCAGGATGCGCATGGCATTTTCCCGATTCTTTAACTGGGAGCGGGTTTCCGTATTATCCACAGTGATTCCGGTGGGAAGGTGCCTGACCCGGACTCCGGTTTCCACTTTATTTACATTTTGTCCGCCGGCTCCACCCGACCTGAATGTATCCCATTCAATGTCGGCCGGATTGACTACGATTTCGATGGACTCATCAATAACAGGCGTGACAAATATGGAGGCGAAAGAGGTGTGCCTCCTGTTGTTTGAGTCGAAGGGAGATAAACGAACCAGGCGGTGAACCCCCGTTTCGCTCTTCAGAAAGCCATAGGCGTAATCTCCTGTGAATTCAAGGGTAACCGATTTGAGGCCTGCTTCATCCCCCTGAACCATATGGAGTTCTTTGACCTTGTAATTATGCTTCTCTCCGTAGCGAAGGTACATCCGCATGAGCATCTCGGCCCAATCCTGGCTTTCTGTACCTCCTGCTCCGGAATTGATCTTCAGTATGGCCCCCAGGCTATCTTCTTCATTCCGAAGCATGTTTCTGGATTCCAGTTCTTCTGTGAATGAAAGAGCCATCTGAAATTGTGATTCAACCTCCTCTTCTGAAGATTCCCCTGCTTCGAGGAACTCTGAAAGCACATGAAGGTCTTCAACCGCATCCTTTACACGATTGAAATCGTCCACCCAGCGTTTCAACCGGGCTACCTTCTTAAGCTGTTCTTCTGCGGATTTGGGATCGTTCCAGAAATCAGGATCATGGGTTCGCTGCTCTTCCTCCTCTATCTGAATGGTTTTTCCATCCACGTCAAAGATGCCTCCTTAACGCATCCAGGCGTCTATTGAGATCTTTGATCTGGTCAGATGTGATCATAGTTACTAGATTTCAGGCAAAGATAGAAAAGAAATCTTGACCTGATTTTGCATATGGCAGGGAGGTTGAAGATCCTCGAAGCAGAGTTTTAGGGCAAGCGAGCAGGATTCATGAAGATCAATACTCATTCCTGTTCAGGATCTGGTGAATCAGATCAGATTCAAAACCTCGTCCCGCTGCGTATCTAAATAGCTTACCCTTTCTGGTAAACTGATTGGTATCCTTAATGGCAGCTGATTTTTTCCGGATCAGGTCGCTACAAGCTTCGAAATACTCAGCATCACTAATCTGGTCAAGGGCCTGTATAATCACCTCTTCCTCGATCCCTTTCTGCCGAAGCATATGCAATATTTTGATCTTGCCCCAGGTGTTGAATCTGAATTTATCCTTTACATAGAAGTTAGCATACCTGCCATCATCCAGGAATTTCTCCTTTTGTAGATTTGTTATGATCTTTTGAGCTTCCTGGTCATCCATATCCCACAGTCTCAGTTTCTCCAGGATCTGGCGGGTACACTGTTCTTGCCTGCTACAAAGGGCAGCTGCCCGCTTAAGCGCTTCATCGTAGCTGATCCTGTTATCGCCTTGCTTCAATGAATCTCTCTTTTTCATGAATATCTTTCAATAAAGTGACCTGTTGAAATCCGGCTTCTTCTATAAGACGGGAGGTTTCACTACCCAATCTTTCATTGATTTCCAACCAGAGTACTCCTCCTTGAACAAGGTGAATTTTGCAATAGGAGGCGATTTGCCGATAATATTGTAAGGGATCTGCATCTTCTACAAAGAGTGCCTCTTCCGGTTCAAAATCAAGTACATGAGAAGACATATGAATCCGTTCACTGTTCAGCACATAGGGTGGATTGCTTACCACAAGATCAAACTTTTGCTCACTGCTCTGATCGATCTCTTCCAACAGGTTGCCATACATCCAGGTCACATCCAGTCTGTTGATCCGGCCATTTTCCCTGGCAATTTCGAGGGCCGACCGGCTGACATCCAGTCCCCATACATCAGCTTCCGGGAATTGATTTTTCAATGCCAAGGCAATACATCCCGAACCGGTCCCCAGGTCCATGATGTTTCGTGGTTCAACATCCAGGCGATCCCTGATTTTATATACCATTTCCTCAGTTTCCGGTCTGGGAATAAGAACTCCCGAATGGACAATGATTTTCAGCTCGCAAAATTGAGTAGATCCTAAAATGTATTGAATGGGTTTTCCAGTATGAATTTCATCCACAATTTCCTTAATTTGCCACTGGATATCTGGATCAGGTACCTGGTCAGGATCATTCAGGTAGGCTGAAGGGGGATATCCAAAATGATCAAGAACTAATCGTACCAGGGAAGCAGATTCACCTTCAGGGTATCTCTTCCGAAACTCTTGTTGGAGGTGAAATTTTATCTGTTTTACGGTGGCACGATTCGCGAGCATAGATCAAACGTACACAAATGTTTATTATGAACACCATACATTGGCTTCATAAAAAACTGTATTATAGAGGAAATGTAACAATTAAGCATCATCTCATTGTCAGAGAAAGATGAAATATATATGCGCCGTTGTTTCGAGCTTGCTCGAAAGGGACTGGGATTAACCCGCACCAATCCCCTTGTGGGATGTGTAGTGGTTCATAATGAGAGGATCATTGGAGAAGGGTACCATCACAAATTCGGAGGCCCTCATGCCGAGGTGAATGCCATACGCTCCGTAAAAGATCCTTCCCTGTTTCCGGAATCAACGCTCTATTGTAACCTGGAACCCTGTGCACATCATGGAAAGACACCACCCTGTTCGACCCTGATCATGCAGAAGAGGATTGGAAGGGTGGTGATATCCAACCTGGATCCTTTTCCCAGCGTTGATGGCCAGGGGATCAGCATGATGTCCGAATCAGGTATCCAGGTGGTGAAGGGCTGCCTGGCTAATGAGGGAACCCATCTGAATCGCCGTTTTTTTGTCTTTCATAGAAAAAGGCGCCCCGATGTTATGTTGAAGTGGGCCCAAGCCGTGGACG
>CAZURA010000056.1:0-28149 GCA_964622985.1 uncultured Bacteroides sp.
GATATGGATGGGGGATTGCCCAAACAGCAGAGGAAGCCGATGCGAAGGCAAAAAAAGAGTGTGCTGAAAGAAGCTATGGCCTACCTGCTCCAAATCATGACAGCAGGTGCAGCAGTCCGGATGCAGGAGAACTGAAAGTCATCTACGATGCCCACGATGAATTGAAACTGGTATTGCCCGGTGCCGCAAGCGATTATTAAGCCTGAACCTATACCATTCAACCTAAACCTACTTTACCCATGAAACAAATACCCCTAGCCCTGATCCTGTCCCTTTCCCTTGTTTGGGGCTAAGGTTGCCAGTCCTCCCCCAAGCAAGCTCCCAACTGCAAAGCCTTTTTCCTTTTACTTCGACAAGAGGGCGGACCGGCTCAGGGTCTTACTGGCGTACCATCTGCCTTTCTCACCTGGGTCCAGTTGTAATCAAATTCAGGAAGAGGGTGCTTTGTTGCAGCTTTCTCATCGATATCAATTCCCAAACCGGGCGCTTCGTTCACAAACATATAGCCGTCTCTGACTACCGGAGTTCCGGGGAAGACCTCCCTTACCGTCTCGCTGAAATCCGTCATTTCCTGGATGCCGAAATTCCAGACAGCCAGGTCAATGTGGGCATTGGCGGCATGTCCCACGGGAGAAGTATCGGCCGGACCGTGCCAGGCGGTCCTCACATTGAACCATTCACCCAGGCGGGCCACCTTCATGGCGGGGGTGATCCCTCCTATCTGGGAAATGTGGATGCGTATGAAATCGTAATACCGCTTGCTAATGGGCTCCACCCACTCATGGGGGTTATTCAGCAATTCCCCCATGGCAATGGGTACACTTGAATGCTGACGCAACAAGGGAAACCAGTTCATGTTTTCCGGAGAGAAGGGATCCTCGATAAAGAAGGGCCTGAATTCCTCCACTTTTTTGATCATGTCTATGGCATCCATGGGTTCCAGCCGTTCGTGCATATCGTGAAGCAGCTCGATCTCGTCACCGAACCTTTTCCGGGCCATTTTAAAAATCTCGATTACCCCCCGCTTGTAAGCCTGAGAGTCAATCGTATTGTCCTCCGGTTGACCGAAACCATGTTGCTTATAGGCCGGGTTTTTCGATAAATGTGTGGACCCATATCCTCCCAGCTGGATACGTATGTTCCTGAAACCCTTCTCTTTCTTTGCTTCCACACTATCCATGACTTTTCCGGGTGTGGATCCATGAGCGTGAACATAGGTATCTACGGCAAAACGTGCCTTTCCGCCAAGCAACTGGTAAACCGGCATGCCCGCAAGTTTCCCCTTGATGTCCCATAAGGCCTGGTCCAGCCCGCTGAGCGCATTGTTCAGGACCGGACCGTTGCGCCAGTAGGAGCTGACATAGGCGGTTTGCCAGATGTCCTCAATGTTTCCTGCATCCTTGTCCCTGCAAAAATCATCCAGGTACTCATTCACAGCCGATGCAACGCTACGGGCCCGCTGCCTGAAAGTGGCACATCCCACACCATAAAGTCCGGGAACATCGGTCTCCACCTTCACAATTACCAGTTCAATCCCCCCCGGAGCGGTGGTAATGGCCCGGACCTTTTTTATTCTCACCTTCTGAAGGTTCAGTTCACTGCCAGGCGGTATCCAGCCGGTGGGCTTGGCAGAAGGGTCCATCACTCCTGACATCCCTGATTTGTCGACCGCTGATGTGCAGGCGGCAAGCGGCAAGAGGGCCATGGTTTTAAGTAGGTTTCTCCTGTTGCTCATAATTCTGGATGTTTAATTGTGGTTATTTGAAGATCTCCTGATGACTTGAGATGTAGCTGAAATCATCCCTGATATTCTGCAATGGATCTTCTGGGCGCTCATCTTCAACAAAATAGTACTCCACTGCATCATTTCTGCCTGCCTTTAGGATGCTTTCGAAATCGATGATGCCTTCTCCTACCGTTGTTGATTCAAATTCTTCATTCCCGTCCTTCACATGCAGGAGCCTGATCCTTCCCGGGTATTTGCGGATAAGCTCCAGTGGATCATATCCCCCTTTGGAGACCCAGAAAAGGTCGGCTTCAAAGTTTACAAGTTCGGCATCGGTAGACTCAATAAGCACTTCCTGGGGAATGAGTCCGTCGATCTTCTCAAATTCGAAAGCGTGGTTATGATAGCCGAATTTCAATCCGCTTTCAATGCACAATTCACCCAGCCTGTTCATGTTCTCGGCAATTTCCTTCCACTGGTCAATGGTCTCCCTCAGATTCTTGGGGATGCCCGGAACTATCATATACTCCATTCCGGTTTCAGCCGCCGCCTCAATCATAGGGCCGGCCTTATCTGCCATGGTGTAGGAACAGTGGGTGGCGATCAGGCTCATGCCCTGGTCCCTGATCACATTGGCATAATGGGCAGGTTTGATGCTTCCCAGGAACATCCCGTCGGGCCTGAGGCCGTATCCTTCAATATTCTGGTAGCCCACCTCGGCCACTTTCTTAACGGTGCCTTCAAAATCTTCCTTCAGCAGGCTCCTGACGGAAAAGAGTTGCAATCCGGGCTTCATGCCGCCCGATCCCATAGTGCATGAAGGCGCCACCAGGGTACCTGCCGTTACTACTCCACATGTAGTGATAAAGTCTCTTCTTTTCATTTTCTTATTTTTAAGATGAGTGAGTTCAAGATCCCCTCAATACTTATCATCATCAGATGTGCTGTCACATTATAAATACTCTTCCGCGTCCCTGCTGACGATTGCCGGCTCACTCAGTAAACCGAAGGGGATGCAATAGTAATCGTCACGCCAAATTCGTGGTTCGCGGGTGAGGCGCACATCGTACCAGTCCATGTCGCCCGGACCACCCCCGGTCCAGGTGGTTTTACCAGTAAAACTTGCCGGTCCGACGTGGTGGAGTTCCCCGTCCCGGTGATGGTGTGGGCCCAGCAGGTTGCGAAGGGAATTGACCAGTGTGATCTTCAGCTGGTTTTCCCCTTCCCGCAGTGCTTCCGTAATGTTTGTCTGCCAGGGACTCCAGGCAATGGCTGGCAGAAGCTCCCCGTTCAATTCCACGTGAATCACTACAGCTTCTGCATCGGGGAAGACCAGATCGTATTGCTGACCTGCTGTCTTACCTGGGAAAGAAAAAGTCTGCTCCATGATAAATCCCCCTGCATAAAAGGGGTAGCCTTCCGGGACCAGGTCACCACTAAACTCGCTTGTCTCCTCCACCAGCGCAAAACTCCTGAAACGGTGGATGGGCTTTGGCAAAAGCCTTCCACTGTTATTACGCTGGGTTGGCGCAGGAGGACTGGGAGATAGATCAGGCTCTACAGCAAAATCTCCCACCAGGTAGATGCTCTCGATTTCTGTACCGTAGCGCTCCCATGCATCCAGACTTTCCGGTGTGGCTGCCACAAAGTCCAATTCCAAAAGGATGGTATTCAGTCCTTCCCGAAGCAAGGAGGTCACGGGAGTCCGCCGAAATGCAATATCCCGGTATATGTCATCTCCAGTAAAATCTACTCCCTTTCCATTAATACTGATGCGCTTGTACATCCCGGGTTGCTCTAAAACCAGGTCGCAACTTTCGGGCACTGCCCGAACCTTCACTTCAAAGGCAAGTTGCATGTTGGCCTTCAGCTTTTGCCCCGCATATCGCTGATAGATGCCCAGAACCGGTTCAGGATCTGAAAAGGAGATGCCTCCATCCAGGGAATAGGAGGCAAAATCCAGTGTAATGGCATTGGGATCCATCCGGCTTCCCTTCCAGGGCCCGGATAGCTTCATGACGGGACGGGCCTGTGACGGAAGTTCGTACGTGCTTTCAGGTTCAGCCATGGTGGAAAGCGAGCCTGTACTTACGAAAAGACTCTGTGCGGGAGCCAGTTCCAGCTCCAGGGCCCCATCGGCAGATTCACCCATGCTAAACTTCCTTCCGTTGGCCGGATCCCACAGCATGGGATGGCCCTTACTCCCCTCCATTTGAATACGTACCCTGGCACTCTGTCTTCGTGAAAGGTTGAAAAACATGTTCAGCTGTCCGCCCTCGGCATTCCGGCGCATGGTCCAGACTTCCTCAGCCCCTGGCCCTTCTACAGTCAAAGCGGCTGGTAAAATCTGTTCCAGTTCATGGAGTTCAATACTCCTGGCAATGATTGCAAGGCGGGCAAGTGCCACAGAATCAGCTTGCCCGTCCACTAGTTCCGGGAGAGGCCCGATGGTAATTACCTGACCTCCTGCTGCATCAAGAGCGCTAAGCAGATCCAGGGTACTTGCCCGGATGGTGCGCATGGAAGGCAGGATCACAGCCGGATAACACATCTCCCCCACCCGCAGGGTGCGGCCTTCAACCCTCCCCGTATCGGCCAGGATCTGCTCGTCGCCGAAATCGTAATCCCTGTGATTTCCTTGCAGGTGATCCAGAATCCGGGAGAATTCGGTGAAGCGCAAATTCCCATCATCCAGGTCACCAGGCTGTTTGCCATTGCGGTAGTCGATAAAAGAGCTTTCCAGGGGATGCAAAAGCAGGAATTCAGCAGCATAGCTGCCCACACTACTCATGTAGCTGACCCGGGCCATGTGGTCTTCAACCAGCTTGTTGTCGGGCCAGTAGGGCTGTTGGGGAGACAGGGTAGGGGGGTAATCACGTTTCCGGCAGCCCTTCATGCTGTAAAGGGACAGGTGCGGACAAATGTGGTTTACTCCCAGTACGGCATTGGCATCGGCAATCCACTTGCGGTCCTCAAAATTCATATTCTGGCCACTGACCCCAAACATCTCGGAGAGCCGCCGGGAGCGGCCGTACTGGTTCGCTACACTGGAGAGGCTGCGCATGGTATGTACGTCCATCATGTCTCCAACCATAAGGCCCAGTTTATCGATTCCCGGACGTTGCATGTGCCTGTATTGCACCATCATGTTAGCCACATTATGCTGTACCGTGCGAAAGGCTTGCTCCCCGTTGTAATGCCCGGTCCAGATCATGCCTGTCTCCTTGCAGTAGTCCCCAATCTGCTTGCTGAAACTGAGCTCAAAGCGCCTGGCCAGGGTCTGGTAGTAGTGGAGGCGAAGCTGCTCGAATCCCTCATCATCCTCGAACAGACAAGAAGCCATATCTACGAAATCGTAGCCATGTTGATCCATGAAGTCCTTTCGGATAATCGGTGAATAAGCCACCGCACCATCAGCCACAGGAAGGCTGGACCGTGGTGAAATCTGGGGCTCATCGGTAAAAATCCCCTGCACCACCGTGCCAATTTTATCTTTGTAACGTTCGGCATAGGGAGCATAGCTGCAATCCAGGAAGGCCTTTACGGTTTCCGGGTTGAGCAGATCGACCCAGCAGGTGCCATTGAACCCCGGATTTCCCATGGCAACCCTGGCACAAACATAGCGGTAGTTCTGATCTTCAGACAGGATCTCAGCGTGTTCCGGCAGTGACTTGCCGTTAGGGATCCTCAGTAGCGCACGGGCGTGGAAATCTTCACTGGCCAGTGGAACAATGCCCCCAGCAAAGCCGCTGGGCCACTTGTCCTCGTCATAAAACCAGCACTCGATGCCCAATTCCTCACAGGCCTGCACTCCGGCATCCATGGCCTGCCACCATTCTTCACCCAGGTATTCTGTCAGCAGCCCGATGCGGCTATGGAGATAGGCTCCGCCAAATCCCCCTTCGGCAAAAGCGGCCAGTTGCCGCTTGATCTCCCCGGGTTCAAGGACATCATTCAGGGCCCAGAAGGGTACGGAGCGCCATTGGGCGGATGGATTATCGAATTCCTGGATATCAATACGTACCAGATCTGCTCTTTCACTTTTCCTGCAGCTGAAGAGCCCAGTGGCTGCAACAAACAACAAGCATAAAAACAGTTTTACTGAAAGGGTGGGTCTTTTCATGTTCCTCTGAAAACAAAGTATAATAATAGCTTTCTTTCACTGGTTCCGCTTACCAGAATCATTCATGTACTTGACAGAATCATTCCCTTGAGCCATGAGTGCCTATTATTTGCCCGGATCCTTTCTTTGGATTATTCGACATGCAGCATTCCGCTTGCCTGTGAGCTTTCACTTTCAAGCCGGATGTAATAGCTGGCGCTTCCGGGAGTGGCAACACTTCCTGAATACTCATGCCTACCAGGGGCTGCAATATCCAGCCTTTCGCTACTCACCAGCCTTCCGCTGGTGTCAAAAACACTGATGATCACCTCCCCAGCTTGTTCCGTGGAAAAGTGCAGGGTATAGCGGTCACTGGCAGGATTGGGATAGATGTGCAAGGGCGTCGCAATGGACTTAGGCTCGAGGCTGGCTGCGGGTTCCTCAACCTCCTTCACTTCAACCGCTATTGCATTGTTATTTCCGGCTTCCGGTCTGAACTGAACCTCGGTATCTCCAAATTGGTATCGGATATAATTTTCCCGGGGAAGATAGGCTTGAACGGCCTGCTGTACGGCCTCGGAAAGAAAGGACTCTGAAACAAGCCATTTCCCCTGCCCGTAGCTTATGCTTCCGTTTTGGCCGGTTCGGCTCACGATTTCTGCCGGAGCAAGTGTGGGAAGCGATACGCACAGGGTCCCCTGTTGCACCCTGGTTTTTACATCAGCCAAGGTGGCCTCAGAAACGCCTATGCCGGTTAAAAAGATGAGCTCAACCTGGGCCAGATGCTCGCCTCTCACCTTTTCGTCAAATACCACCACCCCATCGAGTGGATAGAAAACCTGGTAGGGCGATTCGACCTTCACCTTGTTGTTATGCCAGCTAATGGAATTCTTATTGATCTGGCCATTGGACAAGAGGTTCCAGATTTCCAGCCAGGCTTCTGTGGTCGGGCTACTGTGCCATCCTTCAATGCCGTATAACTCTTTTTCCAGAAAGCCTGGCGAATCGGATTGTCCCCAGCAAGCATCTTCCTGCCGGATGATGGCCACTTTAGGAATGAGATCTCTGTAGCTGTAGTATCTTGGATTTTCCGGTGCATATTCCCAACGAAACCAAAGGGCCACATTGCCCCAGGCCGTTTTCTCATAGCCCTGTCCAAGGCTGTCCACCTTGATCAAACCACCCTGTCCCTCACCGTCGCCGGCACCATCGTATCCGAGATTTTCCGTGTAAATGGCTTCGGCCCCCATGTGATAGGCCATCAACAAAGCAGATTTGTATTCTTCAGGCGTATGCCCAGGGTAATGACCTAATCCCCACAGGTCTGGTGTTAAGAAAAAGGGCTTGTTGTACTGTATGCATGCACCAAGGGAAGAAGCAATGTAGGCCGGAATGTTGTTTTCCTTGAGCACTTTGGAAACCGGGATAAAACCGGCATCGGCCAGGGCATGAAACTGAACGGGGAAAACATGCTCACTGTAGACCTCAAGTCCATGGTCCTGGTAGATCCCAGCAACTCCCCTGGCCTGCTGAATAAATGCATCGCTTGCCTCTTCCAGGGACTGCACATCCCCTTCCATCAAAAAATAGGGTTTGTTTACCTGATGGTTTCGTGAGTTTTGCATGTGTCCGGCTTCATCGTACAGAATGCCGGGCTTGTGTGACAAAGCGGATAAGAAGTCCAGGACATGGTCCGGAAACATGAAATAATGCCTTCCATCCGCACGGTTATACCAATCATAACCCTTATCATCAACAAATTCACCAGTCCAATTGGCCCTCTCCGTATTAATAATCCACTGAACATCATGTTTTTCATAAAATTTGGACAAAGCTTCCAGGAAGATCTCGTTTTGGTTTCCCCAGCGTCTGGGCCAATAATGGTAGACCGCTAATTCAAAGCCAAAATCTCTGATGATGTCAGCTTCCATTGCCGTGTCTGGAATGAAACCGGCGTTGTCATAACCCCATAGCAGCGGTGTAGCTGCTGGCGGTGGCAACTCCTTTTCTGTTTCTACGCTGCCCGCTCCTTTCTCATAGGATGTACAGCAAAGCGCAATGATTGCGAGTAAAAACCTGATAACAACTAGCCTATTCATATCAAAACCAAAAAAAGATTATCTGCTTAATGATCGGTCACCTTCACCGAATGGAAATCCTCATCCTTCACGGGGGCCACCGCACGGATGTCGGCCAGGATGGATTCCCAGCGTGCTTCCAGCTCCTCGACCGTGAGAAGCAGGTCGATCACATGACCGGGATCTCTTCGCAGCTCGCCCCTGGCCTGAATTCCAGAAGGCCAGTGAACGATCAATGGCGTACAGGCTCCTCCATCATGGACCCAGGTCTTGTGCATCCGCAAGGGGCTGTTGCACATGGTTGACCAGCCTGGCCCCAGGCTGGTCTTCTGCTTTACCGTATCTAAAGAAGTGAATTTTTTGTTCCCTTCCAACTCTATCCCAAGCATTCCGCCAAAACCTTTCACTTGCCTGTTTGCCACCTTATGGCCGGGATCATCCGGAAGGCCCGGATAATGCACCCGCTTAACCATGGGGTGGTCATCCAGAAATCCGGCCACCTTCATGGCATTGGTACAATGACGCTCCATCCGCATGGGCAGTGTTTGCAAGCCCTGGTGCAGCAAGAATGCATTAATGGGTGCCATGATCCCTCCCACGTATTTGCGCATGCTCTTCACCGGCCTGAGCATTTTTCCAGCCAGCAGGCAATGCCATTGGGTTCCAGGACCGAATCGATAAAGCCGATGGTCCCGTCATATACACAGCGGTGGTACACCATCCGGGAATCCTGTTTGAGATGGGTAAGCAGGGTCTGGCTGATAGCCGCCATGCCACAAGCGCATGCCACTCCGTATTCTGCTCCCTCCAACGCACATATCTTTTCCTCCACAGAATCAATCGTCGGGTTGCCATCGCGGGTGTATTGGGGATTGGTGGTTCCCTGATAAATGGGGTAAGAGGAAGAATCTGGGTGCTCCCCTGCATGTACGGCCTCCGTAAATACACCTTTACCGGATTCGGACATATAGCTTGAAGCCAGCAGATCCTCTCCGGGGGTTGCTTGTTCCGGGGCAAGATCCGGACTTTTAGCCAATGCAACCGGGGTAACCACCCCTGTCGCCAGAGCTGCACCGGTACCCAGGAATGTCCGTCATGACACATTACTTGTCTTTTCCATTTGGTTTTTCTTTTAGTAAAACTTCACTCACCCAGAAATTCATGCAGAAGATTCCTGGCCTCCCTGTCAGGATCGTTCTCTACCCTGCAAACATCATCCCATATCATCACTGCTCCCTTTTCACTGTTATACCTGGACCTGCTGTCAATTCCGGTCAAAATGGGTACCGGGGATCAACTTTGCTTCCCACTCCTTTAAAAGCTCTTCGTGCTGATCAATGACTTCCTTGTATTCGGTTAATTATGCAGAATTTCAATAATGTCTTAATATATCCCGTAAAATACTGCGCCAGCCACGAGAACAAGCGTGAAAACGACGGGTAATATTGTAAATCCCCATGCGCCTCTTTGGAAATCCATATTGGGTATAAGTTTGTGTGTAACCCTCTGGCTAATCAACATCCCCATTGCCAGTGCCAAGACCAGGACTATTGAAAAGGCGTAGTCGGTCCATGCCGGCATTACAGGCATCTCAATCTGCCTGAACAACATGGCCTTGATGGTCTCTACGCCTCGGATATCGTGCAAAATGTGAGTGTAATAAGGAAATTTTGTCACAATCTCCATCAAGGCCACTGCAACAAAGAAGGCTGCAATGACAGGCAAGAAAACAAGGCTGACCTTATTCACATAAGTACCTAAGTCAAGCCGGTATCCGGATATCCTTGTCAGCAAATAGGGTAAAAACCACAGGATGGAAGGCAGGAGGAGATACAAATATACCAGACCGGCAAGCTCTTTCAGGATGCCCTCCTCCAGGCCGGAAGACAGGGTGCTTTCACCGGGCCATAGAGAAGCGGCCACATCAGAGATAATCCGGAAATGATTCAGCTCAAAGAACATGGATCCCGTCAGCAAAAACAGGAAGACCCATTCAGCCATCCGCAAAGGCCGGGACAGCAGGGATTCATATGAAAACCCTGTTTTTACAAAGGCCGGATTCGGGCGCTCCAGGTGATTCTCCGATTTGTAGGATTTGCAGGTCTTCAGGCATCCCCCACACAGCAGGCAATCACTGTTGTCCTCGATCCGGGGCGGGTAGAGCTCAACTCCACAGCTCTTATAGTTGAGCTGGTAGCTATACTTCTTGTCTATGCAGGATTTATCCTTACAGGAATCGCATGTGGACACCTTCTTCACCCGCCATCCCCATCCGGCCAATCTTGAAAAGATACTCAGCAAAAAACCTATGGGGCAAATGTAACGGCAGAAGGTGTTTTTCTCAAAGATCAATCCTGACAGGATGGCTACTCCCATAATGAATATTAGATAGTAAGAGGTATAGGCCGGATTGCGGTCAATTTCAATGACCGTTATCCCCAGGGTCAGCACCAGCATATAAAATACCGTAATTACCCATCCGGAACGCAACCACCGTGGCCTTTTCAGCTTTAAGCCGATTTTTGCAAAAAAAGAAGTCACCAATTCCACCGGGCAGATCATGCACCAGACCCTTCCATAAAAAATGGCCATAATAACAATGAGGGGCCACCATAACCTCCACACGAAACTGCTTGTCAGATTGGTTTTGCTTAACTGACTGACAAAAACAGGATCCTTTGTAGGCGATGAAAATCCGATGATCATCAGCCCCACAAAAGCAAGCAGGGCCAAAATCCTGAAGGAGTTGGGGAACCAGAGACTGGCCAGCAGTTTATTCATTCCTTGTATTTTATGGCCATTAAAACTTTATAACTCTTTCAGTCCCTTGATCGCTGGTGATGCTCAGAACACCCCCTTCATCCAGTTCTTCCCAGCTGTAGGCTTTCGCCTTCAGCTTTTTTCCACCCACAGTGATGGACCTGGGTTTTGAGACCAGCCTGAACAGCTCTGAACTTTCAGCATCGAAAGTGGAGTACTTTATGCTTTTATCTGAATAACTGATGTCACTTACCACGGAGGTGGTTCTCAAGAGGTGATTGCTGTTGTCAGGGGCCAGTTCCGGATGGGCAGCCATGGCACGAAGATAGTGCCGGACATAATCCCCATAACCGTCGGTGAGCCAGACTCCATCCTGTGGATAACAATTCTGACCATTGGATTTCACCATATAAGTGGCCCAGCTCAGCTGCTTGATGGCCATTGCTTCACCCCTGGTGTTGCCGGTTTTCTCTCCGTACATTAATACAATAGAAGCGTAGCGGGAGGTATGGCTGTTTCCTGCTATCATATAGGCTGTCTGTTCGGCGATGGGGATTACCTTGTAGAGGTTCTTATATTCGGCAGCCTTATATTCAACTTGATATCTGTTCTTTCTGTAAGGTTGCGTTTCTATGCTGAACTTTTCTTTGCAAAAGGTCAAAATATTCTTCGCATCTGCCTGCCAATCAGCCCCCCAGGAAGGGCCCTGTTCGAGAATATACATTGCTAGCGTCACCGCATTAATAGAGGTTTCTGAATAACCAATGATATCTTCAAAGAAGGGGCCGTACTTGTGGTTCGGTATGACCACATTTTTCAGGAATTCCTTAATCGTGGTGGCCTCATCGGTATAGCTGCCCTCCCCCAATCGGATCAGCTCTTCGAACAACTTTATAGTGGAGACCCAATTGGAGGTGTAAGGCGCGACTACCTCGCCGGTCTCGGCGTCTACTTTAAAGGGCAGGGGCGCATTCTCAAAATCTCCGGGTTTTACATGGGAGGCGAGAGTTTCTGCCATCTTTTTGGCCGCTACCAGGTATTTGGTCTCACCGGTCATTTCATAAAGCATCAGCATTTCGTAGGCAAAGGAACCCGCTTTGTCCGGCTGGGTGATTCCCACCCCATCCCTGGTGTCCCCATTATAAATCAAGGGAATGGTACCCTCGGTTTTGGCTTCACCGGGATCAATGCCGGCATTGATATTACAGGGATAGGTAATATGGGGCCAGCTGTAATTTGCCGGGCTTAAACCCAGCTCAAGATAAGTATCCGCCATGTACTTCATATCGGCAATGAGTTCCTGGTTACCGGTATAGGCATAATAGAGACGCCATGACGCCATGGCCATGCCAATTTGGTCGCCACCCAATCCGCCCTCGTCGGCTCCCTTTTCATGGTCAGGTGAATTTGCAATCCTGAATTGCACGTGGTACTTGTAGCCATTAGGCATCATGGGCAAACTATTCCAGTAGTTCCATACTTGCCTCAACACATAATCATAGGATCGACCCAAATGCTCCGGATCGTACCACGGCAGAATACCATTGGCATCTGTCTCTACCTCATGATAACTCCAGCCATTCCATTTCTCTGGTTTTTGCACGGACAGGGCTTTCCCGTCCTTTTCAACATCGGTTTCAGATGAGGTATCGCTTTCACGGACCGCTTGTCCGCAACTGAACAACACCAGGGCCAGCAACATGCTGATTACAGGTATCTTTTTCATTGGATTCGGTTTTATATTCTTAACAATAGGCTTGCGCCATGTCTTCTTTTACTGCCTGGTTTCGTTCATTTCATCCACCATGTCCTGAATCTTCTTTACAGAACCATCTACAAGGAATTCAATTGCTTTTTCAGCCTTCTCAAAATCTATTTTATCCCTGTCCTCCTGTTTCAACCCGGTTTTTCGGTCCTGCTCGCTTACCCCGAATTTCTCAATGTCGACCATGTCGGGATTCACAGCACCCAAAAAACTGAATTCCCGAATACCGGCATGCCCGCTATTCCCCTTAAACTCAAATTCTTCAGGTATCGGCAACCTGGTGGCCATTCCGTACAGGTCAAACACTGCTTTAAAATTGTCATCACTAAACCTTTCACAAACTTCTCTCATCATCTGTACGTGTTCGGTTCCTCCATGGCCCGAGTTAACAATGGCCATCTTAAAACCTTCCCTTTTCAGGAAATAGAGATAATCCTCCAGTACTAGCTGCAGTGTGAGTGTGCGGGTGTAGATGGATCCATGGTTGAGTTCCTTGGTGACCACTTCAAGCCCCCAGTGACTCTTAACCCCTTTATCCAAATATTTGAATTCGGTTTCAGAACCTATGTACACGGTTGGAATTCGTACTCCGCCAACCCGCTTCCACACTTTATCCAAAACATGCTGGCCAATCACCGGATCCGTGCCAAAGGTCATGGCCTCGCCATGCCATTCCAGGGGACTGAAAACCATCCAGGCCACCGGCATCTCCTCCAGTGCTTCACGCATATCGCTGGGATACATCTCTTCCCAACGCCAGGTTGTCACCTCCTTTTTCGTTGCTGAAGCCTCCTTCTTCTTCGGATCCTTTTCATCCGGGGATGAGGCTGCAACAAAACCCTGAAACAAGAGTAAACTGGCAATCAGTAAGACGCCACGGAAATTCTTCATTGTCTTTATCATGCTATTTTCAATTTATGGGTTTCTTAAAATTGTTTACTAAATACCTTTCGCAAATCAACGAGGCATATAGGGAGAATTGTCAAAGGCATCCGTCAATCTGGGATCATTGGTCTCTGCCATCACCTGCATCAATTGAGCTGAAAGCTTCGCCTTTACCTGGGCATATTCCTTATCGTCAGCCACATTGTTCAGCTGGTCCGGGTCTGAGCGCAGATCATACAATTCCTCCCCGGGGCGCAGGCCAAAGGCCATGTCATAGTACCTACCATATTCCGGTGAATTCCTATTGGTTACGAACCATGCTTTGGCAGGGCCGTTATCAATACCAGAGAGTACGGCACATCTCAGTTGGTTGGCATAATCCTCAAGGAACTCATAGTTCAGCTGTGCTTCCAGGGAAAAGCTTTCCCTGTCAACACCGGCCGGAAGGTGTTCCGGTTTGAAATTGCGGTCGTCAATCCCGGTGGGTGCCCGATCTGGTTTGAAGTTGCGGATGTAGATAAAGTCCCTGGTATGGATGGCCCTGACCGGATAAGGCAGCCAACCGGCCCTGTATCCATGCCGTTCCAATCCGGTAATGGCAAAACTCCGCTCCTTGTCGATGAGCCCTTCCTTTTTCGACTTCAGAAGAGGAATAAGACTTTTCCCGTCCATGGTTTCTGGTACCTCCACACCCGCTGCTTCCAGGAAGGTAGGAGCCAGGTCGATCAGGTTTACAAAATCATCCAGCTTTCTACCAGTGTACTTAATATCTCCCCATCTGATGATCAGGGGAGCACGCACGCCAAAATCATACATGTTGGCTTTTCCTTTCGGAAAGCCGGGGATGCCATTGTCGCCCGATAGCACAATGATGGTATTCTCATATTCTCCCAGGCGTTTTAGCTCTTCCACCAGGTATTCCACGCCTTTGTCAAAGGCCTGCACTTCGCCCAGGTAGTCGGCAAGGTCTTCACGGAGAACCGGCACATCAGGTAAATGACCAGGCATTTTTCCTTCCAGGCAATCGGGATCAATGCCCCAGATGTTCTTTCCCGAGCCATTATTCCAGGGACGGTGTGGATGGTGCGGTCCCCACACATAGCAAAAGGGCTGTCCCTCTTCCCTGTCATTCAGAAAATCCTGGAAGTTGGCAAGTACCTCCTGTTTCAGCAGTTCATGGCCTTCTTCCATACTCGGGGCCGCTTCCACGGTTTGGGAGTAGTCACAGAATTTCCTGCCGTGGTCCTGGTAGACTCCCCCGGGAAACCATTCAGTTCGCAAAGTCTTGTAAGTGCGGCCAAGGTGGTAGCCATTTTCCTGGAGCAGGCTTCCGAACCCGGGCAAGGCATGACCCGGGTCATCCACCCCTTCCCAACTACCCTTGATGCCCATGATGGCCGTACTTCCCGTTCGCCAGAAATAGCAGCCCGTGGCCACCGATGCACGCGAAGGCGTGCAGGAAGGCACATTCACATAGGCATGGTTGAAGCTGACGCCTTCGGCTGCCAGCTGGTCCATGGCCGGTGTTTGCAGACAGTCGTTGATTCCAGGCTCTTCGGGGTTGGCAAAGCAGCTGGCATAATAGCCCCAGTCATCTGCGAAGAGGAAGAGGATATTAGGAGCCTGAGGCTCTTTGGCGCAGGCAGTCAGGAAAAACACGAGTGCAGCAATTGAAAGGGTCGTAATTTTCATATTATAAGAATTTCTGATATTAAAAATAGTTACATCGGAGGCATCTTTAATAAGCGACCTTTTAATTTCCATTTTCCAACTCCTGAATCAACCATTTGGCAAATCCGAGGTAGGAATATGGATCTGACTCAGGACCTACCGGCCTTGTATTCCCACAACCGTGAGGAAATGCATTCAAATAGTAATACATGTTCTTATGATGCTTGGGCAAGCCTCTTTCCCAAAACGCTCTCAGCCAATCCCTTTCAAGAAAATCAGTGTAAGTATCACAACCCTTATACTGATAGGGTCCGTAATAGAACAGATAATCCATCCCTTGTTCCAGCACCCATTTGGCACCCCTTGCTATTTCTTCAGGGTTTGAAATTTCATTCCCTAATGGCCAGTAGCGGTTATACTGATGCGATTCAATACAGATTCCATCCATTGTGCTAACGATTTCTCTTGCCTTAGGATCGTCGAGAAAAACGGCAGGATGAACAACCATTTGTATGAGCCTGTAATTGTCGTGATTTGTCAATCCAAGGGCATGAGCATCTTTAAATACCTTTCGCGTATCGTCCACATCTCGTTGATGGAGTATTCTGGGGTCACCGTCAATGGGTCCGGTATCGCCATTGACTTTGTCATATAGCCAACCCTCGCGGCAAATGATTATATGCTTAACCTCATTCCCCTTCTTTTCGTAGTAACGAATTATCTTGATCAGTCTATTTGTTTCCGGATTGGCATCCACCCAATCGCCTCCCTGCTGGTGAATGTAATGCTCAAAAAAACGTTGTTTGGTACGAAAGGCTCCATTATAACCTTTAACCACATCCATATTCAAAGCGGTATAATCATCTGCTTTCAACACATCATCATAATTCCCGATGCCTGGCTTCCAGTTGGCTACCCTGTCACCACCTGTCATTTCATGAACACTGTCGCGGGGGTATGGCCTGATTCCAACTTTAGATCTGTCCTGCTGAGCTAGAGATGTGGTGGCTGTTAAAAGGAAGACTAAGATTAACGAACTGCAATTCTTTATTCTTTTCATTGTTAAGCTTTTACTGGTTCCAATTATTCAACTGTTAGAATTTTCAATTTTTTTTCCATTTGCAAGATCTCAATTGGCCCTGCCTGTTAATGACAACAGAGATTCATTCAACATCTTCTTTACATCCGAAAATTCAGGATCGTCAGCCAGGTTGTTCCATTCGTTGGGATCACTACGGTGGTCATACAACTCTTCATCCCCTTTGCGGGTCAAGGTGTAGCGCCAATCCTTTGAACGAACACTGAAATGCTGGTCAGCCACTTTAGCCGGAACATTTTGCTCCACCGGGACACCCGCCTCGATGGCGCTTAATGCAACATCCGGTCCATCCCACATACCGTTCTCAGGATCATCCAGGAAGGGCCGGAGGCTGTGACCGTCAAGCGGCTGCCCCCCATCCCGATAGGTGTCATCAGACAGACCACAGAGGTCAACCAGGGTGGGGTACAGATCGATCAGGCCGACGGGGTGATTACTTTCCTTCCCCCTGTTTCTTCCATCGGGCATGCGGATAATCAGAGGGACACGCGTGGATTCATCCCAGACGGTCCGCTTCATGAGCTGATCCTTTTCCCCCATATGGAAGCCATGGTCGCTGGTGAAGACCACGATGGTATTGTTGGCATAGGGACTGTTTTCAAGGGCCTCCAGGACCCGACCCACCTGGGCATCGGCAAATGCCACACAGGCCAGGTAGGCCTGTATCCACCTCCGCCATCCTTCGTTTTCCTCGCAACATTCCTGGAGCGCATTGAACCTGAACATCCCATAGTTTCTGATAATCTTTCCATTGTCCAATTCAAACTTCCAAAGTTCTTCCGCACAGTCCTCCAGGTCGTTCTCAAGGTAAGGTGGCAGCTCAATCTTGTCCAGGGGGAACTTGTCGAAATAGGATTGGGGCGCATGCCAGGGCGCATGGGGCCTGATGATGCCCAGGGTAAGAAGGAAAGGCTCGTCGTGATCCTGCTGAAGTACGTCAATTCCAAATTTCGCCGTTAGCTCATCAGGCAAAGGATCCCTGTCCTCCTCACTGGAATAGCGGAAAGGTGAGGGCTTGTGACCAGGTATCAGGACCCAACCTTTATAGCCATCGATTCCATTCTCCTTATCAGCCATGATCTCGGGAACATGGTCAATGGAGGCAAATGAGTTGAATCCACTTATCCCGAATTGCTTCGGAACATCGGGATGTGCTTTCAGGGCCTTACTGATCCCCTTCGACATATCGCCCGAATAAGCAAAAGGACCGTATTCCTGGCCATTCCCGAAAGTTCCCAGGCTGTCGCTCCTGTTGAACAAAGTCTCCGTATTGTGATTGTCATGAAAAAGTTTGCCGGCCCCGTAAATATGGTAGCCCTTATCTGCAAAATGTTCGAAGAGGGGTTTGCAGTTTTTCAGGACCGGATTGTTATGCCACCTATTTGTGTTCTGAGAATGTCCGTATAAGCCCGAATGATGGGGGTAGATGCCTGTCCAAAGGCTCGCCCTGGATGGTCCACAGATGGGGGCTGCGCTATGTGCATTTGAGAACTTGATTCCCTCAGCGGCTAGCCGGGATAAATTCGGGGTTAAGGCCTGCGGATGCCCTCCCAGGCCTTCCATTGAATCGTTCAGGTCATCACAGACGATGACCAGGACATTGGGCCTGTCTCCTGATCCCGGCTCCTTATTACAGGATGAGTCGGCTGTGAAAGCTGTTAGTAGGCAGGCAAGTGTTCCACCAATGATGAATACTTTAAAGTTTGATTTCATACTATCAGTTACTAAATGCATCCTGTTTGGCACCGGTAGGCTCATGATGATCGGGGATCCCCTTGCGCATCTCTTTAATAATATGGGAAAATTCAGGATCACCGGCCAGGTTAAGCCATTCCCACTTATCATCCTTATGATCATACAACTCCTCAGATCCGTCTGCATATACGATATACCTGTAGCGTTCTGATCGAACCCCGTAATTCTTATAACCAAAAGTAGTCAACGTGGTCTCGAAACCTGAAGCCTCAGGATTCTCCATCAACACGGAGAGGTCCTTCCCTTCCAGCTGGTTTTCAGGGGGCTCGCAGCCGGTCAGGCTGGCAAGCGTTGGATAAATATCCAGTAGATTCACCGGCCTGGCAGTGGTCGATCCCGGCCTGGTCACGCCCGGCGCCACCCAGACCATATTTACCCTCGTGGCCCTTTCCCAGAGGGAGTATTTTGCCCAACGCTCTTTTTCACCCAGCTGAAAACCATGGTCGCTCCACAACACAATAATGGTATTATCGGCGTACTTTGATTTCTCCAGCGCCCCTACAATCTGGCCAATCAAATCATCCGTCATGGCAGAGGACGCCAGGTAAGCCTGAATCGCATGCTTCCACTGACCGGCATCTCTTATGGTCCTGGCCCACGCAATATGGTTCTGCTTTGAACTAGCCTCCGGTACATCTTCCATGTCGTTTTCCAGGTAACCTTCCGGAAGCTCTATTTCATCCAGGGGAAAGCGATCAAAATATTCCTGGAGTGCGTAATTGGGTAAATGCGGCTGGAAAATGCCGGCGCCTATAAAAAAGGGTTCCTTCAGCTCACCTCCCAGCAGTGATTCGGCCGCCCAAAGCGCAGTTTTCCCATCGTTGATATCCTCCAGGGTAACATCGGGATGGTAGGGTCCCCAGTCGGCGTAAAACGCTAAACCTTTCTTGATCCCGTTCATGGGTCTCGGGGAGGAGAACCTGGTTTCCCAGGGAAACAGGTCCTGCGTCTTACTCGGATAGTAGTCATCAAAGCCCCGCCCCTGTACTTCATCGTTAAAATGAGCTCCGTGAAACAACTTCCCTGAACCGCAAACATAGTATCCATTTTGTTGAAAAAACTCGGGCAATAGCACCGAGTTATTCAGGATCAGATTTTTTGTAAGCGAATTTTGATTCACATAATTACCCGAGGTGGAAGGGCGGATCCCGCTCATCAGGGCTGACCTTGAAGGACCGCAGGCCGGAGCTGCGCAGTGCGCATTCGTAAAAACCATCCCCTGAGAAGCCAGCTCATCCATGTGAGGCGTTTTGGCCTGGGGGTTGCCCTTCAGCATGCCGGTCCAGTCATTCAGATCATCGATGGCAATAAACAGTACGTTTGGTTTTTTATCCTTAGGGCCGGAGGCCTCCCCTTCGCCCGCAAAGCAATTTGCGCACAGCAGCGAAAGGGCGAAAAACAGGATTGCTGAAAGTCTCATAGCTCATATTTCAGGTTTCATATTTATCTTTTTAGCACATCAATGGGTCTCTCTGAATAGTTTCTCCACCAATCAAAACCTTGCTTGTAGATTTCAACAATGTCCTCCAGGGCATAGCCCTCATCACCGAACTGTTCCATCCAGTCGTGGGTCTGTCCTGCGAGGTCCTTTTGGATTGCAGAAAAGTCTTCATGACCGAACAGGTTGTTCAGCTGGCCGGGATCATCAGAGCGGCTGAACAGCACATTGGTTTCAACATTCTCATGAATGCTTTCTTCCGGATTTAATGATTTTGCATAGGTCCACTCCTTGGTATACACACCCCTCCAGCCATTTCCAATAAACATAAATATCGGCACACTCTCCACAGCATCATCATCGCCTTCCAGGATGGGTAAGGAAAGGTCCTTCCCCTGGACACTCTCCGGAATATCGATGTTCATTAAACCCAAAACGGTGGGCATCAGGTCCATGGCTCCAACCAGGAGCTCACTTTTACGGTGTTTCTGAAGGCCCCTTTCCCAGTGCATGATCAGGGGCACCCTGAGGGAATAATCCTGGGGGTATTGTTTGGGCTTCTTTGCATCAAAGGAGTGGATCATGTCGCCATGATCGGATGTGAACACCACCAGGGTGTTCTCGTACATTCCCTTTTCCTTAAGCTTTTCGATGAGTCGTCCCACCGAATGATCACAGGCTGTGACCATGGCCATATAATTCCGGTATTGTTCTTTCATTCCGGCCTCACCTTCCTTACCGGCAGGCACATCAGGACGCAGTTTGATGTCAGTGTTTTTGTAAGGTTCGATCAGTTGCGGATCCAGTACATCTACATTGTAACTGTATTGATGCCCGGGAAGGTGTGGATCGGCATCGCCCCCATAATTGTGAGGTGGATGCCACGACACAAAAAGAGCAAATGGCTTTGTGCCATCATGTGCGGAGAGGAACTCCTCTGCCTGACGTGTTTGCGCTTCCAATTCCCAGGGTTCATCCTCATATACATCTTTAAAAAAGACTTTCTCCCCCTCATCGTTCCAGTAAAAACAGGATTCTGGCCGGTAATCCACATGGCAGTTATTTGTGAGGAAAGTGCCGTCGAAGCCATGCCGGTTCTTGCCGGGAGGGATTCCCTGGTCACGGGTTCCTCCCCCGTAAAGGTGCCATTTTCCCACATAGGCTGTCTCATAGCCGGCCTGACCCAAGGCCTGGGCAAAGCTCAGACCATTGTCAGGCAACAAAGGCACATCATTGGTAAAGCAACCGTTGTAAAGTGGATGCTGTCCTGACATTAGCATGCCCCGGTAGGGGGAACAAATGGGACAGGAGGAGATGGCATGCTTAAAATAAATCCCCTCCTCTGCCAGCTGATCCAGGTTCGGGGTCAGCACCTGGCTGTTACCGGCGACCCCCAGCATGTCATAGGATTGCTGGTCCGTTAATACAAAGAGTAAATTGGGCTGTACGGCCGGTCTGGAACAACCACTAGCCCCTAAAATCAAGGAACAAATCAGGAAAATGTTGAGTCTACTTTTCATACCTTCATATTTAGAACACAGTTTTTAATACCAGTACCGGGCTTCCTTGCAAACCCGGTAACGGATATCCCAATCCTGTTCGGCCTGCTCCCAGGTGACACCCAGGCTCTTTATCGCAGCTTTGATCCTTCCATAATGCTGGGGTGCTACTTCCTCAAAGAGTTCCCAATCAATATCCATCGTTGCAAAGTGAGGAATTCCATTGTGCACATGCTCATAGTTGGAAGGATTCGCCTCCCTCCACTGCAAAAATTTGTCACGTAATTCCTGTATTCGGTCTTCATCTTCAGGATGGCCGGCAAGACTATTGCTTTCCCTAGGATCACTCGCCAGGTCAAAATATTCTTCCGTAAGTTCAAAATCTATCCAGCGAACATATTTGTCGCTTTCAGTCCTGATGCCTTCGTTCCTGGGAAGGTAACTCCCGACCGTTGGAACTCCGCAATAATGCTCATAGAAAAACTCCTTTCGCCAGGATTTTCCCTTTCCATCCATCAGTGACACCATGCTTCTCCCGTCCATGCCTTCAGGTACTTCAATCCCGGCCAGCTCCAGGATGGTGGGAGCCACATCAATGTTGAGCACCATCTCGTCCAGCACCTTTCCTTTCCTGGAACGGGTCCGCGGATCATAGACAATGAAGGGTATCCTCAGGCTTTCATCGTAGGGGGTCCATTTGCCCAGGAGTTCTTTTTCGCCCAGGTGCAATCCATGGTCGGACAGGAAAATGATCACGGTATTATCTGCCAGTCCCCGCTCTTCGAGGCTCTTCACGATCTCCCCAACCGATCGCTCCACGCTGAGGATCATCTCGTAGTAATTGCGCTTGTAGGCATTCAGGTTGCCACCGTCTCCGTCCACAAAATAATCCACACGGGCCAGTGAATGCTTCACCAGTTCCGGAAGCTTCTCATACTCCGCGGGATTGTCCATTGCTTCTTTTTCAAACATGTGATGCTCCAGCACCTTGTCATCCCGGGGATCCGGTACGGTCGATCCGTGGGGTTCCTTGTAGTTGACCTGCACACAGAAGGGCTTATCTTCAGGTACCGCATCCAGGAATTCCCTGGTTTTAACAGTGAGCCATTCCGTATCATGCATATTTTTACCCTTGTATTCCCGGAAGCGGGGGCCCTGGCTCGCCTGGGCCTCAAATACATCAAAGGTTTCCTTCACCTGCGGTGTCACACCCACCCCGTATTTCCCCAGGGCTCCCACAAAGTAGCCTGCTTTTTTCAGCTGTGCCGGGTAACTCTCCTCAAATATATCTTCAGGTATGGGAATGTTGAAATCATGAATACTGTTGTTGCAGGCATAGCGCCCTGTGATAATACTGGCCCGAGAAACTGCGCAGATGGGACTTACCACGAAACCATTGTCAAAGCGAATTCCCTCCCCGGCCAGTCGGTCAATATGGGGCGTCTGAATGGGGATACTCTCATCATAGCAGCTCAGGGAGTTCATCCGCTGGTCGTCGGTCAGCAGGACAATGATGTTGGGTGCTGCCTCTTTTTTTGCACAGCCTGACAACATCATGACTGCAATCATAAATAAGGGAATCAGTTTATGCATAATCACCAGAATTCTTTTAATTGATCATAGAGCTTGATATACCTTTCAAGCACATTTTGATAGGTGGCATACTGACCGGGGTCAGGTGCGTAACTTTTTTTAAATTTTACCAGCTGACTGCAACCATCTTCAAAATCCTTAAATATTCCGCACCCGATCCCGGCCATAATAGCAGCTCCGAGACAGGGGGTTTCCCGGGATTGAAGCGTTACAAAGGGGATCCCTGTCATGTCTGCCTTGATCCGGTTCCACAAACCACTTTCGGCACCTCCTCCGAGGGTGCGGATATCTTCCGGTTCGATTCCGTGTTTCTTCAGCGACTCGATATTCCTTTTTATCATGCAGGCCACAGACTCCATAATGGCTCTCACAAAGTGCCCTTTGCCCATCTGGGGAGTAATTCCTGCAAACACACCTTTGACCTGTGTGTCAAACTCCGGCGACCCTGCCCCCATCAAATGGGGAAGCATGAGGAGTCCTTCCGACCCGGCAGGCACCTTTTCCGCCAGTGCGGTCATGAATTCATAGCTGTTTCCGGAAAAGAACTCATCCCTGAACCATCGCAATACCATCCCTGCTGTTTGTCCATAGGGTTGCAGGATGTACTTCCCGGGAACAGCATGGCACTGGCAGGGCAGGTTCAGCTTCATGTCCAGAACCGGCTTATCAATGGTAACCGCCATGGCCATTGAAGCACCCGTGGTTTCCGAGACGATTCCCTCAGAAATATTTCCTGAACCAATGGCTCCTGCCACATGATCATAGCCACCGGTAATGACCATTGTGTTGGGCGACAATCCGCTTGCCAGGGCTACCTCTTTATGTATATTGCCTGCCGGAGTGCCTGAAGGCAATACTTCGGGAAGATGTTGTGGTGAAATATCCAGAAAATCCAGCATTTCATCCCACCAAAGCTTTTTCTGTATATCAAAGCAAAGTGTCGATGATACCAGGGATTCTTCAGCATAGTATTTCCCGGTCAGCCTGTAGATCAGGTAGTCCTCAACCAACAAAAACTTTGCTGTCTTTCTGAATACTTCAGGCTCGTTTTCCCTGATCCACATAATGCGGGTGGCAGGCCATAACGGCAGGATCTCGGGCTGGCCCGTTTTCTCAAGCAGGGTCTGCGGCGAGAAGAACTGTTCAATGGCTTCGGCTTCTTTGCCTGAACGGTTGTCGAGCCAGACAATGGCCTTTCGGAGCGCTTTCCCCTCTTCATCCAGGGTGATCAGGGTTTCTCCCTGCGAGGAAAAGGAGATGGCCCGGATCATTTCCGCTTTGATCCCGCTTTTCGTCAGGAGCTGATTGATCACATGAAGGCTTGCATCCCAGTATATTTCAGGATCAAGTTCGACCAAATCACCTTCACTGTATTCCAGTGAATATTCCTTATGAGCAAAGGTTTCATGCCTTCCATCGGAACTGATTAACAATCCCTTGATGGAAGTGGTTCCGGCATCCAGTCCTATGAGATAGCTTTCATTCATACGTCTGCCACTACTTCAATATCCAGGAGGTAACAGAGGTCAAGCAGCTCATTCACATAATCCCCGTAAACAGCTGCAAAGTGCTGCGACTGGACATGATCCAGTATATTTCGAACAGTAGAATCAGGATAGAAAGTAACACTGGGCCAGGAAGGAAGGGGAACCCCCATCTCCACCCACTGGGGCCGCTCTTTTCCTTCACCCGTGACAATGTGCATGCGGTACCCGCCATCGACTTCCGAGAGGCAGGCCAGGGTCAGCCGGCCTTTTTTCATATTGGAGCAATGGGCAATGCCATCCAGCAGCACGGTGGAAACGTCTTTGATCTGTGGTTTGCCTTCGATGAAATCCCGCGGACAATACCCGTCTTCACCCAGGAGGATCCACTCGGGGTGATGTTCATAGTGTTCCAGGAAGGTCACCGTTTTTCCGGAAATAATCTTCAGCATCAGCTGGGAAACCGAGTTCCCCAGGTCGTTCTCATCCACGTAGGGGTAACCCGCATCGGCAATCAGGGAGGAAGGTACCGCATGGGTCAGGCCCATTTCCAGGTCCACCCCGTCCACACACTTGTATGAGAAGGTATCAAACTTTTTCTCCTCACAAAGGCGCACCGAGGCCAGGTACATCCGTATGGCCTTCTCGATCACCTGGTCCTTGGGTTTTCCAAGGGGGAATTCCCAGTCGGCAGTCAGCCGTTCACTCTCCTTTTTTATCTCTTCCGGATCAATTTCATCCATCTTCGCCTTGAGTTGCAGCATATCCAGGCTCTCGATCTCAGGTCCGATCTTGTCCCTGAGCAGGGTGGGGTTATAACCGGTGGAATAGAGGCCCATGTCATTGAAGCCGATCATCCCGAGCCTGGAGTACCTGAGCCTTTTTGCCGTATGTGCGGCCCTGGCAAAGGAAAGGATCCCTTCTATATCCATGGGTGCATCCGGCGCATTGAAAAGATAACGGAATTTGATCCCCCATTGCTCCATGGGCAGGCGCAGTGAGGTAGACCCAGCTCCTGCGGCAGGTGAGATCAGGGTACCCTTTTTCTCAAAGGTCCCTTCATGGTCGGTAAAGCCGCCCAGGCTGTAAAGGATCATGGGCTTGTCCCTGAACTCGTGCAGGACCCGGAACACACCCCGGGTATCGATCCAGTTGATGATGTTCACAAAAAGAAAATCCCATTCCTGAGATTTCAATTCCTGAATGGCCCTTTCCGGCTCCACGTCCTCCCCGTATACAGGGGCAGTTTCCACCAGGTTCAGGCCTGCATCGGCAAGCTGCTTTACCGCTCTGTCACTGATCATCCGGAGATTCTCCGGCTCATAATACATGGTGCCAAAAGCTACGTAGCCGGCGGTGGGTCTTGTTGTCTTGTTCATTATTTTAGTTTTATGTCAGTTTACCAGAATACAATGTAGATCAGCACATAGATTGCCACCATGATGCTTCCCCAGAAGAACAGGTTCCTGTACCAGATCCGGTTGATGGCGGCAATTCCTTCCGGAAGCTTAACCATGGAAGGCCTCCAGATCAGCGAGGGCTCTTCCTCTGCTTCAGATCCCCCGGAAAGCAGGGTCGTAAGTACAAAGACGACGATGAATCCGATCAGGAAGAATCCGGCCACATTAAATACATTCATTTCCACCTCCAGGATCCTGAGCACGTAGGGGGCCAGGAACATGGGAAAGGATAAAAGAAGCATGATAAAGGCCGTTCTGCTGTTCACCTTTTTCCAGAGCAGGCCTCCCACGAAAATGACGGCCACGGGGATGGATACAAAGGCCCAGCATTCCTGGAAATAGGAGAATATATGTCCGAATTTCAGCACCATCGGGGCCCAGGCTGCACCGACTACCAGGATGATCCCGCTGGCAATACGTCCGGTCCGGATCATCTCCCTGTCAGTGGCATCTTTCTTAATGAAGCGTTTGTATATATCGTATGAAAAGATGGTGGAAGAGGCATTGATCACCGCTTCAATAGTGGAAATAATGGCCCCGCACAAGCCGGCAAAAACTATGCCCTTCAAACCGGAGGGGACCAGTCTGTTGACAATGTAAGGATAGGCTGAATCGGGCTGAATGTCCGGAGCCAGCACAAAAGCGATCAATCCCGGGAACACATCCGCAAAGGCAATCAGGACCCACAGCAGTCCGGCAAAGATGATGCCCAGCTTTGCATGCCATTCGTTCTTTGCGCCCAGGACAGACTGGTTGATGGTCTGGTTGGTGCAGTAATACCACACGTTGGTTGAAAAGGCCAGGACCAGCAGGCCGGTCCACGGAATGTTCGCATCACTTGAAGGAAGGATCAAATGAGACCTGCTGCCCTCTCCCACAATTTCTTTCATCCCTCCCGGTACTTCAAACAGCCCGAGAATAAAAACAAGCAATCCCCCTCCCAACAATAGAACAGACTGGAACACATTGGTCCAGGCCACCGTGGCCATACCTCCCCATATGGTAAACAATCCGGCCAGGATGGCCATGGTCCATATGGCGGCATGCAGGTTAATTCCAAAGAGGACATTCAGGGCGAATCCGCCAGAGAAAACAACTCCGGCCAGGTTGATCAGCACGTAGGTCAGGATGGTGATGATCGCAAACAGGGAGCGAACTTTGCCATCGTAGCGCATTTCCAGGAACTGGGGCATGGTAACCACCTTCTTCCTCAGATAAAAGGGCACAAACACCAGGATCAATATCAGTATGGAAGGCCCGTTCAGCCACTCCCAGTTTGCCACGGATATGCCATGGGAATAGGCAAATCCGACCGTGCCCAGGAACTGCTCCGAACTAATTCCGGCTGCAATAAGGGCAAAACCGATCACATACCATTTCAGGGATCCCTTTGCAAGGAAGAAATCCTCAGCACTGCTATGTTTTTTCTTCCCGGAAAAATATCCAATCGCAATAAGGACTACGAAATAGCCTGAAAATATAATAATGTCCAATCCTTCCATTACAGGGTCTTTAATTCTACCACACTTTTCTTTGCATGGGATTTTAATGCTGCCGTAAACAGCCGGTGACTGAGGGCCGTTTCCTCTGCAGTGGCACATCCGGCAAATCTCTCCTGTGGCTTTCCATGTTGCAATTCAACCATAAAGGCCGCCCACATCTGGAGAATAGAATCCGAAAATCCAAATTCAAAGATCCCCCCGGTGATGGACTTGTAAGCTGTTTCGTGCCCCATGTCTATCTGCTGCCATACCTGCTCTCCCCCATGGTATTCCATTACACTCAGACTTTTGGGATTCTTGGTGGAGAAGCGGACCGACTTTTTCGTTCCCAGGATCTCAATGTACCAGGTATCCTTTTCCCCGGGGGCAATGCGCTGGGTCTTGATGGTCATGGGGAAATGCAGATCCTCTGTCCCATCGCTGGCCTCACAAAACAAAGTGGCATTGTCCCAGGTCTCACAGGCTACCCGGTCTCCCTTACCATCTGGACGCGTTGGCATAATATTAGACAGGATGGCCCTGACATTGTGGATTTTCCAGCCGGCCCTGAACGGAATGTGACAGGCATGCATCCCCAGGTCACCCATACATCCGTATTCTCCGTTTTTATCAATCATCCTCTTCCAGTTGATGGCCTTTTCCGGATCCAGGTCGCTTGAATGCAGGAAGCCGCTGTTCACTTCAATGATCTTCCCAAAATCTTCCTTCTCCAGCATCTGCCCGATCTTTTGTGCAGCCGGGATAAACGGGAATTCCGAGGAGCAACGGACAAAAACTCCGGGATGTTTTTCCATGCACCGGAGGATGGCCTCATTGGCTTCTTTATCTATTCCAAAGGGCTTCTCCCCCATGAGGTGTTTTCCGGCCTCTATAACTGCACAATAGATCTCCCTGTGGAGATGGTGTGGAACCGCACAGTATACCGCCTCCACCTCGTCAATGGTCAGCAGCTCTTTATAATCGGTCACCGCCTGGCTAATGGTGGGGATGTGATCCAGGTACCAGGAGAAATTCTTCCGGCTTTGCCCGCAAATGGCCACGATTTCAGGCTTGATGTCCATTTGAGGCAGATGCATCCACCTGGCAGCAGCGCTGGCAAACTCCCTGCCCATTAATCCCGGTCCGATAATTCCGAATTTTACTGTTCTCATTGCTTGTCATTAAGGGATTGAAGTGCCTCCTCCATCTTGGAAAGGATGAAATCCACCATCTTGTAAGTGGAAATCAGGGGGATCTTGGTAAGCGCAGAAGGCGGACAATTGGGTTTGTAGGTGTGGGCACTGATATCAATGCACCGGCCGTTCAGGTAACTTGCAAAGGCCACTGTTTTTT
>CAZURA010000056.1:28159-30496 GCA_964622985.1 uncultured Bacteroides sp.
CCACCGATTCAAAAAACATGGTGGTCATGTGCCTGTCTCCCTCCACCTTAATGATCAGTTGGCTGTATTTTTGGGCCAGTTCCCTGATCCAGCTTTCATAATAGTCGCCTATCTTCCTGGTATATACGCTGTTTGCTTCAGCAAATGCCATGGTGATGAGGTAGGACAGGGAAGCCAGCTCCTCCTGACCGTTGGTCACCAGTGCGCCAAACAGGTTCAGGTTATCCATGGAAGCATTGGTCAATAGCCTGGAAGCCGGGTATTCACCACCTGGAAATCCTTTACCGATGGATACAAAGTCCGGGTTGAGACCGTATTCTTTGAACATGAACAATTCCGGCGACCAGAGGCAGGATTGGATCTCATCCACGATAACCGGGATATCATTCTCTTTGCATATGACATAAGCAGCCTGCAGGTAATCCTTGTCAATTTTAATTCCCCCGTAGTTCATCAGGACTATTTCATGGAAGAAACCGGCAATTTTGAATTCCCCTGAATTAAATTGGTCTGTTTTATCAATGAAATCTTCCATATCATTGATGCTTACCTGCTGGATGTTGAAGGTTTTGTTCTCCTCCAGAACAGCAGATATTTCGGGCCACATCCCTCTCAACAACTGGGTCAGAACGGTGGTCCCGTGATAATTGGCTTCCCGGCCTCCACTGTTGTCGGCCACCACCAGGAATACGGGCGTTTTACCTGTATATAACGGATCCGGGTGGCTGTGGTCCAGTTTGTAAAACCTGGCCAGCATCATCTTCAGGGCTGCCTCCACGGCCAGACTTCCTGTCTCAAGATTTATCACCCGGTTCAGCACCTTTGGATCTGTAGTGTTAAGTACCTGTGCCAATCCTTCCTGATCCCCCTTGTCCAGGCCGTTTGCAATGCGAATAAGCTCCGTTTCAAGCAAACGGGTGATATGCCCGCGGGTATTGTTGTGGGTGGCATTGGGGATGCCAAGTTTCCGGGCATTTTCCACAAGCTTATAACCAGGAAAACTATGGCCCAGCGGCGCATGGTAATGTTCGCTCTTCGCAGCAAGATAGGCCTTCCCGTTTTCTCCAATTCGAGTGAATCCGTAGGAAGATAATGGGGCCATCCCCTTGTTTGTAGCCTTTTTGAAGGCATCGGTGGCGGCACCCGGTGAAGACTCAAGGGCCTTCTCCACGACCTGTTTTCCGGTATAATCGACCAGCTCATCGATCCTTCTGGAGAAATGTCCGGGAAAAAACTCCACTTTCTCCCTGGCAATCTGAAGAAACTCTTCTACATCTTTATTCTCTATAAATGCCTTTGACCTGCAGATAGCCTCAATATACGCATCACCGGTCAGGTCGGCCAGTGATAAGGCGATGTTCTGGATTTTGTCCTCTCTTTTTGACATATTGTTATTGTTGTATAGATACATCAGTCATCTTCCTGTATCCCTCTAATTGATTTTTTTCTAAACCGCTTGTTGTGATCCACAGATCGAAATCGGCCAGACTTCCGTAGGAAAAGCCGGAGCCAGGCTTCACTTTGGTATGATCACCAAGTAATATTTTCTTTTTGCTGCTTTTGAGCATGGCCTGGGCCAGCCTGGCTGAAGATGCAGTACGAACATAGCATCTGCCATCTTCACCCAGCCAGTCTATGCCCAGGAAAACTTTGTCGAATTGGATGTCTTCAAGTACTTTTTCAGTTAAGGATCCGGTTACCGAATAACTTTCCTGGCTGATCTCCCCTCCCAGTAAGTTCAGGGAAATTTCGCGGAACCTGCTTAGTTCAGTCACAAGTATCAGGGAATTAGTGTAGATGGTTAAAGGACTGATGTTTTCCAGATTGGTGGCCAGATGAAAGGTGGTGGATCCGTCATCGATCAGAATAACCTCGTTCTTTTCAATGAGGGAGGCAGCCTTTGTGCCGATTTTGTCTTTCAGATCAAAGTTTGTGGCCACTTTCTTATGGTATTCACTCTCCAGGGCTGTGCTCCCTGCCAGTATGCAGCCCCCGTGTGTCCGGATAATGGCTTTTTCCTCAGCAAGCTCCTTTAGATCCCTTCGGATCGTTAACGGGGAGACTTCCAGTATCTCTGATAGCTGGTCCACGTGGACTTCTTCTTGCATGGCCCTGAGAAGCGCAAGGATCTTGTTTTGTCGGTTCCTGGTTTTCATAGTTGTAAAGATAATACAATACTGATCATTTTGTTCATTTTATTTGATTTTCACATTCATTTTTTCGGTATTTCCTTGGATGTACAGCATATTTGTGGTTAATTTGGTCAAAATATACGTTTTATTGTTCATTGTTAAAAAGCCACATTTCTCAAGTTCAACACCCAATTGAACTAATAAG
>CAZURA010000057.1:0-30165 GCA_964622985.1 uncultured Bacteroides sp.
ATCGGTCGACTCCGCCTCTTTGTGGAGACAACCAACCTATTCGATGCAACGTACAATGATATTGGAAATGTGATACAACCTGGAAGATGGGCCCTGGCTGGCTTTGAGATCCGCTGATCCGGTTCGGAATAAGCTTACCCGATCAGTTTGGCATACTCTTCGGCTGAAAGAAGTGCCTCCAGCTGGCTCAGATCAGATAACTTGATCCTGATCATCCAACCCTCGCTAAAAGGTTTTGAATTCACCAGTTCAGGGGTCTCTTCAAGTGCAGAATTCACCTCCACTATCTCTCCGTCGAGAGGCATAAAAAGATCCGAAACTGTCTTCACAGCTTCAATGTTACCAAAGGTATCACCTTGCGTCAGCGTCTCTCCTTCGGTTTCAATTTCTATAAAAACCACATCACCCAGCTCTCCCTGGGCAAAGTCGGTAATTCCGACCACAACCTCATCACCTTCCACACGAATCCACTCGTGTTCGGCAGTGTACTTCAGTTCTTCGGGTATGTTCATGTCAAAATTGTTAATGCTTTTCAAATGTAATTAATTTGAATCATAATTCAGCCTGCTATACATCATATGCCACTACAGGGTAAAGGTCAAACTGAATCCCACGTTGTAGTTGGCATTGGGATAGCTGTTGGAGATGTAAGGTGTGGTAAGGCGCTGGTCGTAAAATGCCCTGACTGTAAACTTATCACTCAGCATATAATCGGCCGAGGCTTTTACGCTGAAGATTCGCTGACCTGCTGTGATCTCGCTTCCTGAAAGGTCTTCAAGTTTGCGGATCACGGTTCGGTTGTTGCGCATGGAGAGATCGACCCGAACATTGAGGTCGCTGTTGAACTCCTTCTGATTGATAATGATAGGAACCTGGTTGAATCTGTATCCCGACCCTACGATGAATTCCGCACTGTTTACTTCATTAACCTGGGTATTTGCCATGTTCATGGCCACGGTGCGCGACCTTTTATATTCAATACGTGTGGTCAGGCTGTTCTTCCAGTCCATGTTCAGATCGAACAGGGGACTGAAGTTCTCGTTGATGGTGACGGTATTGATGTTCTGTTCCACCATAAAGTTCCCCTGAAGATCGGTGGCAATGGGTACCCCGTTAATGGTATCGAACATATAGAACGGATTGTTGATGAAGGATCCTATGCTGTAAGTGGAGCGGTAGGAGTGGTTCATCACAATGGAGTTCACAATTTCGCTCAAGGCCTGAATCTTCCCGAGTCCGTCGAAGCGAACCTGCCAGTTGGGTAACACCTCGATAATCGATCTGAAAGCGTTAAGCGATATGTCCTGTGGCTGTCGTCCGCTGTAGGCTGCAAGGAATGCAGGGATTAATACTTCCTGAGAAGTGGGCCCAAAACCCTCAAAGTATCCTGCAGAATCATCCAGAATGGCACCGGTCCTGGCCATGTAATCATTGGCCAGTCGGGCCGATATGGTTTTACGGTAATCATTCTTCAATTTCACGAATGCTGAGGAGGACTCCACATGGTCGTCGATCTTCTCAAAAGCAGTTCCCAGGGAGATGAATGACATGCTGAAATTTCCGCTTTCCACCCTGCCCCGGGCATCGGGAGCGGGCAGGGTTCCGTCCGGATTGGCGGTGTAATACTCCGACAAACTGGAAGTCATCATCCGGTTGGCAGTCAAATCGATCTTCAATCCATTGAAAGGCTCAATGTTTGCTCTGGCAGTGAATCGTTCGGTACTATTTAACGAGAATGGATTATTCAGGTTTTGATCGGTAGTGAGCCGCTTTCGGAGAAATGCATTTTCGGCAAAGTCAGGATCCTGCCAACCTGTAATAAATTCCCATCCCGGAACAAAATGTCCCTCGAATGTTTGCGTTCCAAAATAGTCTGTTCCCGGCAGGTACCCGGGAAGGAAGGTCCCCCCGCTTCTTGAGTAGTTCACGTTGAACGTGCGAACACCCATCAGAATGCGGACCGAGGTCTCTGCAATAAACAGGAGTGGATTTTCACCCTTCTCAATGGTTCCTGTGACTTTAACCGTAGCTCTTCGCACGGCCTTGTCTGAAGTGATCCGGATCCGCGTTTCGCTGAGGACCTCTGTGGTCACTTCTACCGGTTGATTATTCTCATCTGATACCTCCACACTCACACTCTCCGTTTTCAGGTTATGCGCCACATAACGCGCCCTTCCTTCACGCAGATAGAGATTTTCCTTGGTATACACCTTGGTCTTTGTCCGTGTCTCAGTTTCCCTTGCCCTGGTGCGTGCATTGCGGTACTTGGCATTGATATCCTTAAGAAACGGAACTTTGTTGTAGAGATTTACAAAGTTGAGCTGGCCATTGATCTGTATGGTGTTGGAGTTCTTGATGGTGTTTCCCAGGTTGATGGGCCCGTACACCGGATCGTCAGGAATGATTGGACCCACATCCCATCCGTAGGTTCCACTATACCGGGCATTGGCACTGGTCCAGTCCAGCAGCGGGATCTTATTGATAGGCACTGTATAAGATGCGTTGAACTGGTGGAAATAACTGGTAGTCCTTCCTCCAGCCATAATGCTTGACCACAGTGAGTCCCTGTAGAGTTCGTAACTGTCAAGTTCCCTGTTCCATCGCCCTTCAGGTTCATCAATTCGGGCAATATTGGTGGAGGAGAAATCGAATCGAAGATTCCTGGTCAAATCGAACTTCAGGTCAAAATAGCGGTTCCAATGGAAATCTTTTCTGAAGGTGGGTGCTACGATAAAGTCAGGATTGTTAATATTTCTCACCTGCTTCTCCAGGTAGTAGCGATCCATATCGGTCCTGAAAGAGATCCTTGCGGGTGAATAGTTGAAATTGAAATCCTTGACCAGGCGTAACCATTCGTTATTCATCCATTTCACCGATTTGAAAGGCTGGATATTCTTTGGCCGGGTGTTAAAGTTATAACTGATATTACCCCTTGACTTCCTCGTATTGTAAAACTCCAGGTTGGGATTCCGGCTTATCATCTCGTTAAAGGAATAGCTGGCCGACCAGTTGGAAAGACTGTAAATTCGTTTCTGCGCCCCGGACTTATTCATCCGCACGTTGGTCACAGCAAACGCTTTTCTTTCCACCATATCTCTGGCATTGCGGATAATGGAATCGCGTTCCGTCTCGGTTTGCGCCTCCTCAATGGCCTCTTTCAAAGGAATATCGGGATCCAGCGGATTGTATTCCGGGTTCACTATGGCCTTGGAATAGCTGGCAAAAACCGGAATATTCACACCCATCTCCTGTTTAAAGAATTTTCCCATCTGCAGATTAGACGATACATCGTACTGAATGATCTGTTCCCGCTGTCGTTCCTGAACCTTCTGCTCGATGCTGCCGAAGCCGGGCTGACTGGTATTTCCTGCAAAGGTGACGTTCCCGAAATCGGCCAGCTTCAGAGTAGCTCTTCCATTGGCTGCCCATCCCCCTTTCTCATTAAAGTCAGTGAGTCGTAGTTCGTTGAGCCAGATCTCCCCCGATTTGGGCAATCCGTCATCACTCCCGTAAGGATTGTTCCCCGACTTGGGATTACGTACACCGATCATGATGGTACGGATGCTGCTCATGTTGGGATTCCCGGAAACAGACACCCGGTTCTCTTTGTCATCCATTACAGAAAATACCGAATTGATGGTTATCTCGCTCTCAGGATCACTCATGGCCCTGTTCCTGGCCTGCTTCACCTCCTTGAACAGTTCAAGTTCAATGTCGAATTTGTTGCTCTCCGGCCAAACGATCTTCCGGTCACTCTCGCTGTCGTTTTCATATTTCCCCGGAGCAGTGAGTTTCATGGGGACCTCATATTCATAATAGTTATCCTGATAATCGGTACCCAGTCTGATAAAAGCCACCAGTTCGTCATTCTCCAGGTGGATCCCCGGTATGGCTTCTGCATGAGCCTCCATGCGTATCTTTTTGTATTGTCTGATATCCAGCTCCGTATTCTTATAGGCTGCCCTGGCATCTCCATCGGCCAGTTCATTAACCTTCAGGACCATGGCTTGCTCGTTCAGTTGCCGAAGCTGAGGTTGGGTGGGATCGATCTGACGGGTGAATCCGGGGGGTAATACGTAGTTTACCGGTTCCTTCCCTGCATTCTCTTCAATATTTACCGCAGAGATGGCCAGGGTTCCCGCCGGAGGCTCCACTCCGGTCCAATCCTCTCCCCCCTGAGTAAACGGCAATACATAGCGTCTCCACTCTCCCCTGACCAGATCCAGTTTGGCAAACCTCAGATAGGTGGTATCTTCAAAGCCGGTGAGGAACATCCGCATGAACCGGATGGTCTTGAAATCTGATATGCCACCGACCGTTCCTTCGTAGTCGTAAATAGGGATCCTGAACTGGTACCAGGTCACATCTGCTTTTTCCCCATTTTCATAATTGACCTTGTCAATGACCTTGTCCACAATGTTATTCCTTCCCACCTGCAGATCACTCCGGTTCAGATCCACCCTGTAGACAAAAAAGCTTTCCCCTTCACTGAGTGTATTGTCCCTGTTGATATCTTCAATATCGGGTAGCGAGGTTCCCGAAGTGGGATAGGATTCTTCGTTGTCCAGATCGCTAGGGGAATTGCCCTCATGGTTGTTATAGTTCTTGTAACGACTCAGGATATCCAGCTGTTGTCCATCGTAATCCGAACCCCTGTAATAGTGGTAATTATCTGAGGAAGGATCTTCGAAAATGGCATCTCTCGCTGCGGCATTCAGGGTTCCTGAGTTGTAAAGATCATCTATCCGGTTCAGGTAGTCACCGGGTTGCTCTGAAAAGAAAAGCCGTTCATCTTCATTGGATAGTCCGTCCAGTCCCACATCCTGGTACTTCCTGGTTTCGTCGCCGGCACTGAATCCCTGTACCAGAGACTGGGTGAGGGGGACACGGCCCCATACTGTGGTATCCACTTTTTCGATCACCTCCGATGTGGGCAATCCGTTCTCAAAGGTTTTCCGGGAGTCTTTCAATACATCCTCCGAAACGTTCCCCAGATTGAAATAGATCTGTCCGCCGCTGTGATTGGGCATTTCAGCAAAGGGATCCATCATCCAGAATTCAATAAACTCCACATTGGACTGTTCAAAATCACTGGAGTAGACCTCCCTCATGATCCCTCCCCATCGATTGGTGGGATCCAGCAATCTTCCGCTCTCGCCAATTCGCTGATAATCATAATTATACGGGCCTCTTTCGTCGGGGTAATAGGCCATATTCAACACCGAGATCCGGGTGGGGATCCCGTTGGGATTCTCCTTGTTGGGAAAGATATCCTGCTCAAAGACCTCGTATACATAGGGACTGGATTGCAGATCCTTATCTGCCTTTATATGATCGGGAGTCCGTGAATCACTGTTTACAAACAGGGGATCGATCTGGTACCAGGCCAGCTTAGCCCTTCCATATCCGTACTCCCTGTTATTATTCAATTCAGCCTCCGGGAAAAAACCACGGGGTGTACTGGCCAGTTTCCATGAGGAGAACTGCTTCAGATCGATAGAGGTTTCACTTCCCTCGAAGTCATCAATGTACGCATTCCCCTCCTTCTCAATGGCCCGTGAGTGACCCGGGATAAGCTGTGCAAATTCACCGATCACGGTCAGTGAAGAAGGTGCCTTGGTTTCCAGGAAGGGCAGTTTATCCACCAGGGAGGTGATCAGTTGCGATTCGGTATTATAACTTCCGTTGAGTCCCCAAATGGTATTGGAAATGGGTTCATCACCTATGTTCACCTTCTGGGTCAGCGGCCGTTCGGTGAGGTGCAAGGCCGTCCCTCCCAGGGTAAAATTGTCGCTGATCTTATAATCCACGTGAGTTCCCACCAGTGTTTTGGTCTGGAAATTGAAGAGTGATTGGTTCTCAAGGGCAATCCGGATAGGGGTGCCCGATTCAAGGATTCCCTGATTGATGATGGTTACCCTTCCCAACATGTAATCCACCGTGAAATCTTGTCCCTCCACAAGCTCCCTTCCGCCTGCGGTGACCTTTACCGATCCCTGTGGTACATTCATGGCGTTCAGCATGATCTCCGAACTGCTGGAAGAGGAGTACTCCCCGGCAATCAGGAACTTATTCTTTTCAGCTATTTGCTGCGCTTTGGTCTTGGTCGAATCGTAAAGCTCCTGGAACACATATTTATCGACCGCAAGGTTGGCCGCATCCCCTTCCAGGCTATCCCTCAGGATCCGTTCCAGGTCCGATCCAAAAGGTTCAAGTAACGGGAAGAAGACCCTTCCGTTGGAAGGATTGATGGTGATCCCACTCATGTAGTCAAAGATCCCGTCGGGATAGGGATCCCTCTGGGAATTCATGTTATCCATATTGAGCAGTCTGATCAGGATCGTCTTGTTCAGGTTGCCATCGGGAATGTAATTCACCGCGTTGCCTGTTTTATCATCCCGGTAGAGCACATCCAGGGTAAACTCCTCCTGACTCATCTGGTAGGCTCCCAAGGCATAGACGTTTTTCAACATCAGGTCCCAGGTGTAGCTGTTAGGCGTGAAATTGCTGGGTTTCAGAAGTTTTAGTATCAGAGATGAGGGGGCACTGATTCCACTGGACTGAGACAATTCCCCCACCTTGAAGGTCTGTCCCCGATAGGTATATTCATAAGCAACAGCCAGAATCTCATCGGTATTTAGGGCTGTGTTCAGTGAGATATACCCAAGCTTTTCACTGAAGGAATACTCTCTGGGAGAGAGCAATCTGGCATTTTCGATCTTTTCGAAATCAACTCCCAGCACCAATCCTGCATTCTCCAGATCTCCTGTGGCATTTTTAATATCCCGGATCTCTGCATAGGTAGTGGTAAGCTGACCATACGCATCGTTTATTTCATTTCTTGGATAAGTGCCGGTCTGGGCGGGATCATTTCTGAAAAGGAACGACTTGGGACCCGCTTCGGCCAGGTCATTCACCGCCACAATATTCCTGGAATTCTGAAAATTCGTGGTCTTGTTCGTCACCCATACCTCAATACGGGTAATGGAGACATCCGATGTGATCACTGGCAGCCTTGATAGCGCACGGTTGTAGTTATCCCGGAAATATTCCGAGAGGAAATAGTGCTTGTTGGCATCATAATTATCCACTGTCACCGAATACTCACTTAACTGGGCTCCCCCCTGAACATTGATCACAGACGACTCCCCTCGCTGCTGCGAAAAGACACTGGTTACAGTCATTTTTCCAAATTGCAGCTCTGTCTTCAGTCCGAAAAGACTCTGGCTCCCATTGATCAGCGTTCCCGGGAGAGGAAGGTTTACATTTCCCGCCTCGATCTTTTTGATGATCTCGTCCTCTTTCCCCGAATACTCCAGTTTGGTCTGGTTCTCAAAATCGAAGGTGGCCTCCGTATTGTAACTGATGTCCATGGCCATTTTATCACCTATGGAACCAGCCACATTCATGATGATCTTTTCGTCAAAGGTGAATGATGGGACACTCCTGAGCCTCTCGCTGATATTGGGATTATCCTGTTTAGAGAGATTGAAACCAAAGATCAGCTCGGCACTTCCCGACGGGACTATGTTGATGGTGTTGGATCCGAACAGCTTATCAAACGCTTCACCTCCCACCTGGAGGGGAGGGATAAAAGAGAGTTGTTGTTCAAGCGACGATCCGCTGGCTTTCAGACGCCAATAATCATTCACCTGCTGCCTGAATTCGTACTGCCGGAACTCATCCTTTGTCATCAGGGTGGGATTGCGGTAGTTCCAGCGGCCGATGGTCTCTGAAAAAACGTACTTCCCTGTGAGCGGATCATAGATAACCTGTGACTGGATATTGGACGGATTCTGCAGGTAAAGGGGCGAGCTCAAACCGGAGGTAGTGAACGGATAGGCTCCCTGATCAGAGAAGGGGTAATGCAGCGTGGTATCCTGGGCTTTTGCAGCAAAAGAGAGCAAAAAACCTAATACAATCAGGAATATATGGTTATACCGACAATTCACTACATAAACTTCAAGGCAGCCTTCACTACCTCCTCCACAGAAAGTTCGGGCTGCTCTGATAAAATTCGGGTCAGGATCTTCTCAACAGTTTTCTTTGGGAAACCCAGTGCCACTAAAGCAGATAACGCTTCTTCACGGCTTGTATTGTTCTGGGAAAAGAATAATTCATCGATTCCTACACCTTTACCGACTTTATCTTTCAGATCGACAATGATCCGCTGTGCCGATTTTGCCCCAATCCCTTTGATCCCCTGTAATACAGAGACATTTCCAGCTAAGATGGCCTGAGTGACCTCATCGGGTGTAAGAGAGGAGAGAATCAACCGGGCCGTATTGGCACCCACACCCGATACGGAAATGAGAGATTTGAAGATCTCCCGCTCTTCCCTGCTACTGAAACCAAATAGCAACTGGGCATCTTCCCTTACCACGAAATGGAGGTATAGTCGTCCCGAGGTCTGATTGCTAACCTGACTGTAGGTGTTAACTGAAATGTGGATGTAGTAGGCTAAATGGTCTGCCCGGACGATCAGATGGGCTGGTGACTTCTCAACAAAATCCCCCTCAATAAACTCATACATACCAATCGATTTTGGTATGCTAATATAGTAAAATACCCATAGATGGTTAGAGTGATTTCTTCATCTCAGTCACCTCGTAGGCTTCCACCATATCCCCCACCTTGATATCATTGAAATTCTCTATGTTCAGACCACATTCAAGTCCCGACACCACCTCTTTTGCTTCGTCTTTGAAACGCTTCAGGGAACCCAGCTCACCACTATAGATTACGATTCCGTCCCTGATTAGCCTCACCTTGCTCGTACGTCTGATCTTTCCCTCTCTGACCATACATCCGGCTATGGTGCCCACCTTGGTGATTTTGAAGGTTTCCAGGATCTCCAGTGTACCCACGATCTCTTCTTTGATCTCAGGTGTTAACATACCCTCCATGGCTGCTTTCACCTCCTCAATTGCATCATAAATAATGGAATAGAGACGGATATCGATTTGCTCCTTTTCCGCCAGTTTTCTGGCACTCAAAGAAGGTCTCACCTGGAATCCGATCACAATGGCATTGGAGGCTGCTGCCAGCAATATATCCGACTCGGAGATCTGTCCCACAGCCTTATGCTTAATGTTCACCTGGATCTCCTCGGTGCTCAACTTGATCAGTGAATCGGAAAGAGCCTCGATGGATCCATCCACGTCACCTTTTACGATCACATTCAATTCCTGGAAGTTGCCAATGGCTATCCGGCGTCCTATCTCATCCAGGGTGATATGCTTGGTGGTACGCAACTCCTGCTCACGCTGGAGTTGTTCACGTTTGTTGGCGATCTCCTTGGCCTCCTTATCGGTATCCATTACATGGAAACTTTCCCCTGCCTGAGGTGCACCGTTAAGACCGAGGATCAGCACGGGAGTGGACGGGCCAGCCTGCTTGATCTTCTTTCCTCTTTCGTTAAACATCGCCTTCACATGACCAAAATGCTGACCTGCCAGCACCACATCACCAATGCTCAAGGACCCTGATTCCACCAGAATGGTGGCCACATTACCACGTCCTCTGTCGAGGGTCGATTCAATGACTGTACCCCGGGCCTGTTTTTTCGGATTGGCTTTCAATTCAAGCAGTTCGGCTTCAAGCAGTACTTTTTCAAGAAGCTCTTCAATATTGACATTTCCTTTGGCAGATATCTCCTGTGACTGAAACTTACCTCCCCAGTCCTCCACCATAAAATTCATGTTGGCCAGCTCTTCCTTGATCTTCTCGGGATTGGCAGCAGGAAGATCAATCTTATTTATGGCAAACACAATGGGTACCCCAGCTGCTGATGCATGATTGATGGCTTCCACGGTCTGTGGTTTCACTCCGTCATCGGCCGCTACTACGATAATAGCCACATCAGTGATCTGAGCTCCCCTGGCACGCATGGCTGTAAAAGCCTCGTGACCGGGAGTATCCAGGAACGTGATCCTGCGCCCATCTTCCAGTTTAACACCATAGGCACCAATATGCTGGGTAATTCCACCCGCTTCACCGGCTACCACATTTGCTTTCCGCACCACATCCAGCAATTTCGTTTTTCCGTGGTCAACATGACCCATTACAGTCACAATGGGAGGCCTGGGTGCCAGATCCTCCGGACTATCCTCATCCTCTGAGATGGCTTCTATCACATCCACACTCACAAACTCCACCTTGTATTCAAATTCATCCGCAACCAGCGCCATGGTCTCAGCATCCAGTCTCTGATTGATAGATACAAACAATCCCAGGTTCATGCAGGTCTGTATCACTTCATTGGCCGGCACATTCATCATGCTGGCCAGCTCATTTACAGAAACGAATTCTGTCACCTGCAGTACATTCTTTTTCTGTTCAAGCTGCTCGCTCTCTTCCTGCAACCTGGCCTGGACAGCATCACGCTTCTCACGTCTGTATTTTGAAGCTTTAGACTTGGTTCCTTTGCTGGTGAGTTTGGCCAGCGTGTCCTTGATCTGCTTCTGAACATCCTCTTCATTCACCTCGGGTCGGGTTACACGCTTACGTTTCTTGCCGCCCTTTTCTTTCTTCCCTCCGGTTTGATTTGCTATATCAACGGGCCCCGATTCTTTCTTGATCCGCTTTCTCTTCTTCTTTTGATCCAGGTGGAGGTCCTTGTCCTTACTGGATGCCACCGGTTTCTTCTTGGGCTCCTTCTTGGCCGGAAGATCAATTTTCCCAACCACTGTAGGACCGCTCAGCTTCTCAACTCTTGTGGGGATCAGGTTCTGCTCTTCCTCTTTCTTTTCTTCCTCCTGCACGGCAACCTCTTCTGCAACCTCTTCTACAATCTGTTCTGCAATCTCTTCTTTACTCTCAGCTGTCTCCTTGGGTTTATCTTCAACCTTTGTAACTGCAGTTTCCTCATCAGCTTCAACCTTTTCCTTTACCTCAGCAGCTTCAACTTTTTCACCTTCCTCTTTAACCTTTTCACTTTTACTTTTTGCCTTTTTGGAGGGACGAGTCTTCTGGTTCATTGATTCCAGGTCGATCTTACCCACCACTCTGGGTCCCGATTCGTCCACTTCCTCCTTCTTCTCAGCCTCAACCACATCCTGCTTCTTGGAAGCGGGCTTCTTTTTTGGTGCAGTTTTCTTCGGCTCAGCTTCAGCTACAGATTCTGCTTCTGCCACAGGTTCAGCTTCTGCCTCTGGTACAACTTCTTCAACAACTGCAGCTTTCTCCTCTGCTTCAACGGAAGTTGCATCCTCTGATTCAGTCACCACAGACTCTGTTGTACCCGCAGTTTTATCTGTGATCAGTAACTCTTCCGATTCCTCCTGATCGGTCGATGCCGGTACATCATCCAGGGTGAGGGACTCCTGCCTTTCCCTAAGGTTTTTCAATGTAAGCTTCTCAGACTCCTTTTTCACACTGAGGTCAGAACTGTACTCCTCCAGCAGGAGATCATACAACTCAGGTCCCAACTTGGTGTTGGGATTGGTATTGATATCAAATCCCTTTTTATCCAGGAACTCCACTATGGTAGTTATCCCCACATTGAACTCCCTTGCCGCCTTGCTAAGCCTTGTTGCCTTTCTTTCAGCCATATGGTTCTATTCAAATTCTGCTTTTAGCACGTTGACCAATTCTTTGATCGTCTCCTCTTCCAGGTCTGTCCGCTTGACCAGGTCTTCCACACTCAGGTTCAAAACTGCTTTTGCTGTATCACATCCGATGGCCTTTAGCTCATCCAGGACCCAACTTTCAATCTCATCAGCAAATTCTTCCAGGTTCACATCCTCATCATCCTCATCAGATTCACGGTACACATCGATCTCATACCCGGTAAGCTGACTGGCAAGTTTGATGTTCAATCCGCCTTTTCCAATGGCCAGCGAAACCTCCTTGGGCTGCAGATAGACCTCCGCCCGCATGTCCTCATCGTTCAGTTTAATGGAGGCGATTTTTGCCGGACTCAAAGACCTGGTGATAAAAAGCTGAATATTGTTGGTGAAATTGATTACGTCAATATTCTCATTCTTCAATTCTCTGACTATGCCATGGATCCTCGATCCCTTCATACCCACACAAGCTCCCACCGGGTCGATCCGCTCGTCGTAGGACTCCACAGCCACCTTGGCTCGTTTGCCCGGTACGCGCACAATCTTCTTGATGGTGATCAGTCCGTCAAAAATTTCAGGTACCTCCAGTTCGAAGAGTCTCTCAAGGAATACAGGAGAGGTTCTCGAGAGAATGATCAGGGGATTGGCATTTCGCATATCCACCTTCACTACAACCGCCCGGATAGTATCTCCTTTCCGGAAATAGTCCGAAGGTATCTGTTCAGTCTTCGGCAGGATCAATTCATTTCCCTCATCATCCAGAATCAGGATCTCTCTTTTCCATACCTGGTATACTTCACCGGTTACCACATCACCGATTCGATCCTTATACTTGTTGTAAAGGTGATTCTTCTCCAGCTCCATTATCCTTGCCGAAAGGTTCTGGCGAAGGGCTAGAATGGCACGTCGGCCAAAATCTCCAAGCTTCACCTCGTCGGTTACCTCTTCACCTACTTCATAGTCCTCGTCAATCTCTTTTGCTTTTGTGAGTGTGATCTCCACATTTGCGTCTTCCAACTCACTATCCTCAACAACCTCCCGGTTTCTCCATATTTCAAAGTCCCCCTTATCAATATTGATGATGATATCGAAATTTTCATCAGTACCGTACTTCTTCAGAAGCATACCCCTGAATACATCCTCCAGGACTCTCATCATCGTGTCTCGGTCTATATTCTTGAATTCTTTGTAATATGAAATCGTCTCGTTCAGATTTATTTTCTCCATTGCTAGGCTGTTGTTTGAATTAAATGATATAATTGCTTTTGCTGTTTTTATCTCTTCAAACGTTACTTCCATCTCCTTGTCTTTCACCTTCAGAACAATCCCTTCGTCAGAAACCGATTCCAAATTGCCCTGCAAACGGGAACCTTCCTTGAACAGCACATCGATACTACGACCCCTATTCTTCTCATACTGTTGCTTCACTCTAAATGGTGAGCTCAGGCCTGGTGAAGATACTTCGAGGGCGTAATCCTCCACATCGCGATCAAGCGACTCATTCAGGAAGCGGCTTATTTCCACACATTGATCAATGGAGATCCCCTCTGGCCGATCCACATGTACTCGGATCACATTTCCAGACTTCACAGTCACCTCCACCAGGAAGATATCAGTTCCCTGAATGTGCTTCTCAATTAACTCTATAACTGCTTGCTCTGTTATCATATTAACTGGTAATAAAATAGGGGACTGCAAGCCCCCTAGAATAACACCCTCCTAACGACAGCGCAAAAGTACAAATAATCGTGGAATTAGCAAAAACGAGGGCGTTTTTTCGCTGATACAAACCGTATTATGGCAATAAAACCCTACTTTTAATGCCTCAAACCTACCTTATGGGGAAGTATTCCTCCACCAACAAGCTGAAAATCATCAATGATCCTGTATATGGATTTATCAAAATCCCATACGATATCATCTTTGATTTGATCGAAAATCCCCTCTTTCAAAGGCTGAGGCGCATCAGGCAATTGGGTATGACCCATTTTGTATATCCCGGGGCCAATCATACCCGATTTCAGCATGCCGTGGGCGCCATGCACCTGATGGGCCAGGCCATCGAGGTAATCCGTTCAAAAGGACATGAGATCACAGAGAAAGAAGCTCGTGCAGTTACCATTGCGATCCTACTCCATGATATTGGACACGGTCCCTTCTCCCATTCTTTGGAACACAGCCTGATCAGGGATACTCCACATGAAACTATCAGCCTCATGCTGATGCAACAACTGAACGAAACATTTCATGGAGAACTGGAACTGGCACTTGAGATATTCCAGAACAACTACTATAAACGCTTTTTGCACCAACTGGTTTCCAGTCAGCTCGATATGGACCGTCTGGACTACCTTAAAAGGGATAGTTTTTTTACCGGGGTAACCGAAGGGGTGATCGGATCTGACCGGATTATAAAAATGCTCAATGTGCTGGACGACCACCTGGTGGTTGACGAGAAAGGGATCTATTCCATAGAGAAATTCCTGATCGCAAGGAGGTTAATGTACTGGCAAGTCTATCTTCACCGGACGGTCGTGAGCTCCGAGCAGGTGTTGGTGCAGCTGCTTAAAAGAGCACAGGAGCTTACAAAGGCTGGAGTGCAGCTATTTGCCACTCCGGCGCTGGCTTTCTTCCTGGAAGATAACCATGGCAAATTCGATGAGGCCAACCAAAACCTGTTTCTGGATCATTTCGCCGCTTTGGACGACAATGATGTGGTTACCTCAGCTAAAGTGTGGTGCAACCATTCAGACACCGTATTGTCCATGCTATCAAATGGTCTGATCAACCGGCAGCTGTTTTCGGTAGAGCTAAACGACCTTCCGTTCCAAATGGACGGGGTGGTGGCGTTGCGGAAGAAGGTAGCCGGACACCTCTCCCTATCCATGGATGAGGCGGCATATCTGGTCATATCTGACAGCGTGAGCAATTTTGCTTACAGTGATATGGATGACAGGATCACGATACTGGATAAAGCGGGGAATACAAGGGATATAGCCAATGCCTCGGATATGCTGAATATCTCCGTACTTTCAAAAACAGTCAGAAAATATTTCCTCTGTTACCCCAGGTTAATGAAAGATTTGTCATAGTTTTAACGCTTTTTAAATCCGGCAAATATGAATTTTACTGCAACAGTAATTGCTGAGTTCCTGAAAGGTACTGTGGAAGGTGACGCGCAAGCCCAGGTTAATGATGTCTCTAAAATCGAGGAGGGTAAACCTGGTACGCTTTCGTTCCTTGCCAATCCAAAATATGAGAAGTATATATACGATACACAATCTTCCATTGTCATCGTAAACGAAGATTTCAAACCCCAGAAAAGTATTAAGGCCACTCTGGTCAGGGTAAAAAATGCGTATGAGGCATTTGCAGCACTGCTGCAACTCTACGAACAGAGTAAACCTAAGAAGAGCGGGGTCAGTAACATGGCAAGCATAGCAGAGTCGGCAGCATTGGGAAATGATATTTATGTGGGAGATTTTACTGTGGTCTCAGATAATGCATCCATTGACGATGGGGTGCAGCTTCATCCGCAAGTATTTATCGGCGACCATGTGAAGATTGGTGAAGGCACCATCCTCTACCCTGGTGTCAAAGTTTATGAAGGCAGCGAGATTGGGGCACAGTGCGTCATTCATGCCGGTGCCATTATCGGTGCCGATGGATTTGGATTCGCTCCTGGTCAGGAAAACAACTACCAAAAGGTCCCCCAGGTGGGAAAGGTGATTATTGAGGACCACGTTGAGGTGGGGGCCAATACCACTATCGACCGTGCTACCATGGGAGCCACGGTGATAAGGAAAGGGGTAAAGCTTGACAACCTGATCATGATTGCACACAACGTGGAAGTGGGCGAAAACACAGTTATTGCCGCTCAAACGGGTGTATCCGGATCCACCAAGATCGGAAAGAATTGCATGTTTGGAGGACAGGTGGGCCTAATAGGTCACATTGCCATTGCCGACGGGGTGAAAATTGCCGCTCAGTCAGGAATCCCAAAAAGTATCAAGCAGGAAAATGCAGTGGTCCAGGGTTCACCACCTCTCGATTTCACTCATGCCCAGCGCTGTTATGTGATATTTAAGAGGCTCCCGGATATTAAAAAACAGATAGACGAACTGGAGCGAAAGGTATCAGACCTCTCCCAGTAATCGATTTCTCTGAATTTTGTATCTTGCGGCGGCCTAATCCTGATTGATAATGAAATAGAGTATGGCAGAAAAGCAGAGAACCTTAAAAGCACCCATAGCATTTACCGGAAAAGGTCTACATACAGGCGTAGAGGTCCACATGAGATTCCTCCCCGCACCAGATAGTCACGGCTATGTTTTCAAAAGGACCGACCTTCCCGATCAGCCTTTGATCAATGCGCTTGCTGAAAACGTGGTAGAAACCTCACGAGGAACCACTCTGGAAGAGAATGGTGCAAAAGTAGCCACAGTGGAACATGTTCTGGCCTCCTTTGTGGGTATGGGCATCGATAATGTACTGATTGAAGTAGATGGCCCTGAGATACCCATCCTCGACGGCAGCGCTAGGGAATATGTAAATGCTATCGCAGCAACGGGTACCGAGGAACAAAAGACCGACCGGAAGTATTTTATCCTGAAAGAAAAGCTGGAGTACTATGACGAAGAACAGGGAATCCACATTATTGCCTACCCCGATAAAGCATCCAGTATTAACGTGCTTATTGATTATAATTCCAGGGTGCTGGGAAATCAGTATGCCTCACTGGAGGAGCCCGATGATTTTCAGAAAGAGATTGCGCCCTGCCGGACTTTCGTGTTTCTCCATGAATTGGAATTCCTAGTCAAAAATAATCTGATCAAGGGTGGCGATGTGGACAATGCCATTGTGATCGTTGACCGTCAGATGGAGCAGGAGGAGCTGGATCGTTTGGCCGAATTATTCAACAAACCCAAAGTGAAGGTGCAGCCCGAAGGCATCCTGAATAATGTGGATCTCCGGTTCTCCAATGAACCCGCTCGTCACAAGTTGCTGGACCTGATGGGAGACCTGGCCCTGGTTGGCCGGTGGTTCAGGGCACGGATCATTGCCACCAGGCCCGGACATCCGAGTAACAATGAATTTGCCCGTTCGCTCCGACAGGTGATGAAAAAAGAGGCCCTTCAGAAAAAGGTTCCTGTCTACAATCCCAATGTGGAACCTTTAATGGACATCAATGATATAAAGAATAAATTGCCACACCGTTATCCATTCCTGTTGGTGGACAAGGTGATCCATCTGGATGATAAATCGGTGGTTTGTGTGAAGAATGTGACCACAAATGAACCTTTCTTCCAGGGACACTTCCCGGAAGAACCGATTATGCCCGGCGTGCTGCAAATTGAAGCAGCAGCACAGGCTGGGGGAATGCTGGTTCTTGGGACCGTACCTGATCCTGAGAATTATGCCACCTATTTTCTAAAGATCGACAAGGTGAAATTCAAGCGCAAGGTGGTTCCCGGTGATACCCTGATCCTCAAAATGGATCTGCTTGAACCGATACGAAGAGGTATAGCCCTCATGTTTGCAGAGATTTTTGTGGGAAATAAACTGGTGATGGAGGGTGAATTGATGGCACAGATCGTAAAAAACAAGGACAATGATTAGTAAGCTGGCCCATATTCATTCAGGGGCAAAGATCTCAGAGAGCACTGTGGTTGAACCATTTGCCACAATTCATGAGGATGTGGAGATCGGTCCCGGTTGCTGGATCGGCCCTAATGTAGTGATAATGAATGGTGCGCGTATTGGAAAGAATGTAAAGATCTTTCCCGGCGCAGTTATTTCCGGAGAGCCCCAGGATCTGAAGTACAAGGGGGAATATACCACCGCAGAAATCGGGGATAATACCATCATTCGTGAATATGTGACAATGAATAAAGGAACCAAAGCACATGAAAAGACGGTCGTGGGTAATGATTGCCTGATCATGTCTTATGTGCACATAGCGCACGACTGCTTATTAAAGGACCGGGTGATTCTGGGCAGCTATGCCGGACTTGCCGGTGAGGTGGAGGTAGACAACTGGGCGATTATCAGTCCGGGAAGCCTGGTGCACCAGTTCGTAAGGATCGGTGAACATGTAATGATTCAGGGGGGGAGCAAAGTGGGGAAAGATGTCCCACCCTTCTCATTGGCCGGTCGTGATCCGGTCTCTTTTACCGGGATCAATTCCATCGGTTTGAGGAGGCGTGGATTTAGCAACGATACGATCTTTGCCATTCAGGAGGTTTACCGGATCATCTATCAGCGGGGGCTCAATATCTCTGATGCCATGGAATTTGTGGAGGCAAATCTGCCCGCCTCCAAAGAGAGAGATGAAATCATTCTCTTTATTCGCAGATCCAAAAGAGGGATCATCCGGGGCTATTTCGATGGTAAAGAGGGGTAACTAGTTCGGATCGGTGTATGCGTTCCAGCCCTGAGCCTGGAGAGGTATAGCACTTCCGTCGTTTCCCACCAGAAGCGCCTTCCCCTTTTGATCGGTAATATTCCCGATGACACTGATACCCTGAATGTTCGATACCTTCTCAAAATCGGAAAGTGGTACAGTAAACAGTAATTCGTAATCCTCACCCCCATGCAGTGCAGCCACCAGGGGTTCCAACTGAAACTCTTGAGCCGCTTTTGAAGTTTCCTCGGCTATGGGGATCCGCTCTTCATAGACCTGCACACCACAACCTGAAGCTTTACAAATATGCAGCAATTCGGAAGAGAGTCCGTCGGAGATATCAATCATCGCCTTGGGTGTAACGCCAGCCTCTCTGAGCTCCAGTAACAGGTCGACCCGGGGTTCAGGCTTCAAAAACCGCTCCAGTACATAATCGTATCCTTTTAGCTCAGGTTGAAATTCCGGATCCTCTGCATGAAGTTGTTTCTCCCGTTCGAGGATTTTCAGTCCCATATAGGCCGCTCCCAGATCACCCGTTACACAAACCAGATTGTGATTTTCTGCACTACTGCGCAGAGCAAGCTCTTCTTTCAATGCCGTCCCAAGAGCAGTCACCGAAATTTGTAATCCCGTTACCGAAGCTGAAGTGTCCCCTCCCACCAGGTCTACTCCAAATCGCTCACAGGCCAGCTTTACCCCTTCATAAAACTCCTCCATGGCTTCAACGGTAAATTTCCCTGAAATCCCAACAGAGACCGTGATCTGGCGGGGTGCTGCATTCATGGCGTAAACATCGGAAAGGTTGACCACCACCGCTTTGTATCCCAGGTGTTTTAAGGGAGTATACACCAGATCAAAATGGATCCCTTCCAACAGTAGATCAGTGGTAACTACCTGAAAATATGCTCCATGATCGATGACTGCGGCATCATCTCCCACACCCACTTCGGTACTCTCCTGTTTTTTGGTAAAGCCTGAAGTGAGATGATCTATAAGACCAAACTCTCCAAGCTCTTCAATGGTCCGGGTTTTCTTAGCAGTCATGATGGGGGCAAATTTATAGTTTGAACAATTCAAATAGGCTTTTGTAATACAAATGTAAGAACAAGATTTTGTATATTTGCACTCTATTTTAAATTAATCTAATTTACAATTACCCATACGGCATCCTTTACCTAATAGAACATAGTTGTGACTGAACAGGAGAAGATATTAAATGAGGTAACGGGCAGTGATTATAAATTCGGTTTTCACACCGATATCGATACAGAAACCATACCCAAAGGGCTCAACGAGAAGGTCATTCGTATCATCTCCGCCAAGAAGGAGGAACCGGAATGGCTTACTGAATTCAGGCTAAAGGCCTTCAGGCACTGGCAAACCATGAAAATGCCGGAGTGGGCACACCTGAGGATACCTGAGATCAATTATCAGGACATTATCTACTATGCAGCTCCCCGTCAGGAGGCTAAATATGAAAGCATGGACGAGGTGGATCCTGAGCTGATCGACACCTTTAACAGGCTGGGGATCCCGCTTGAAGAACAGAAGCAGCTTGCAGGAGTGGCCGTAGATGCAGTCATGGATAGTGTTTCTGTGAAAACCACGTTTCAGGATACCCTGGCCGATCTGGGAATTATCTTTTGTTCATTCAGTGAAGCGGTCAAGAATCACCCCGACCTGGTAAAAAAATATATGGGTTCGGTGGTGCCTTATACAGATAACTATTTTGCCACCCTCAACACAGCTGTATTCAGTGACGGATCGTTCTGTTATATACCCAAGGGAGTCCGCTGTCCCATGGAACTATCCACCTATTTTCGTATCAATGCAGCCAATACTGGTCAGTTTGAACGTACCCTCATTGTGGCTGAAGAGGATTCCTATGTGAGCTACCTGGAGGGGTGTACTGCCCCTATGAGAGACGAAAACCAGCTCCATGCAGCCATTGTGGAGATCGTGGCCATGGAGAATGCAGAGGTGAAATACTCAACCGTTCAGAACTGGTATCCGGGCAATAAAGAGGGCATAGGAGGGATATACAATTTTGTGACCAAGCGGGGAATCTGTAAAGGCGATAACTCCAAGATCTCCTGGACACAGGTGGAGACCGGATCGGCTATTACCTGGAAATACCCCAGCTGCATTTTAAAAGGAAACAACTCTGTGGGAGAGTTTTATTCAGTGGCTGTGACCAATAATTTACAGCAGGCTGATACGGGGACCAAAATGATGCACATAGGTAAAAACACCCGATCGACCATCATCTCCAAAGGCATCAGTGCAGGGAGGAGTGAAAATTCGTACAGAGGACTGGTGAAGGTGTTGAAGGGGGCTGAGAATGCCAGGAATTTTTCCCAGTGTGACAGTTTACTCCTGGGTGATCAATGCGGAGCACACACCTTCCCCTACCTGGAGGTGGATAACAAAACAGCCATTGTGGAACATGAGGCAACCACATCAAAAATCGGAGAGGATCAGATCTTTTACTGCAATCAGCGGGGGATCGATACAGAGAATGCCATCAGTTTGATCGTCAACGGTTATGCCAAGGAGGTTTTGAACAAACTCCCAATGGAGTTTGCAGTGGAGGCGCAAAAGTTGCTGGCAATCACCCTGGAAGGATCGGTCGGTTAGTGGGTGATCGGTGATGGGTGATGGGTAAGGCAGGCAAAGCCAGCGAGATAAACGTACAAAGTGTAAAGTTGAATGTTTGAAAGTTGAAATTATATGTTAGAGATTAGGGATTTACGGGTAAATGTGGAGAGTAAGGAGATCCTGAAAGGGATCAATCTGAAGGTCAATGCCGGGGAGGTACACGCCATTATGGGACCCAACGGGTCGGGCAAGAGTACCCTCGCATCGGCTATGGCCGGTCGAGACTTTTTCGACATTACCCATGGCAAAATATTATATAACGGAAATGACCTCACTGAATTAACCCCGGAAGAGCGTGCCAGAGAAGGTATTTTTCTGGGATTTCAGTACCCGGTGGAGATCCCCGGAGTAAGCATGGTAAATTTCCTGAGGACTGCCATTAACTCCATGCGTGAACACAGAGGTCAGGAACCCCTTCCGGCGGGTGACTTCCTCAAGCTGATGCGAGAGAAGAAGCGGATCGTGGAGATCGACTCTGACCTGACCAACCGGTCGGTCAATGAGGGATTTTCCGGTGGAGAGAAGAAAAAGAACGAGATATTCCAGATGGCACTTCTGGAACCGAAACTGGCCATACTGGATGAAACGGACTCGGGGCTTGATATTGATGCCCTTCGAATCGTCGCCAACGGAGTCACCAATCTTCGTTCTCCGGAAAACGCCACCATCGTTATCACTCATTATCAGAGGCTCCTGGATTATATCATTCCTGATTTTGTACACGTACTCTATAAAGGACGCATTGTGAAGTCGGGCGACAAAACGCTGGCCAAAGAGCTGGAGGAACACGGGTATGACTGGATTAAGCAGGAAGTGGATTTGGAAGCTCAAAGAAGTGCGTAATGAAAGAAACACTGGAAGCGTTAAGCACAACAGATAAGTACATTGAACTGTTCCAGCAGAACAAATCGCAGATCAGTGATGGGGATCCTCAATTCATGCGGGATCTCAGGGAAGAGGCGATCCGTTCTTTTGAGCAAACCGGTTTTCCGGTACGAAAGGAAGAGAGTTACAAGTACACTCATCTTGAACCCGTATTTGACGGTGAACTCACTTTTCAATTTGATCCTCGTGAGATCACCTTCGACGATACAGAACTATTCCGATGTGATGTTCCGATGCTCGATGCCCATGTGCTAACTGTGCTCAATGGATTCTTTCACAACCCGGATGGAGATCACCTGTTTGAATTGGAGACCGGGATTATTTATGGCAGCCTGAAAGCGGCTCTCCGCAAGCATCCCCGGTTGGTGGCCAACTATCTGGGCAAAAATGCCTCTATGCATAATGAGAGCTTTGTCTCTTTGAACACGGCTTTTTCACAGGATGGGATCTTTCTCTATGTTCCTGAGGGTGTTCAACTGGAAAAACCGATCCAGATTATCCACCTGCTGTTATCTGACAAAAACCAGATGGTGCATCACAGAAACCTTTTTGTGGTGGAGAAAAACGCATCTGCTCAGGTGATCATTTGTGATCACACCCTTTCACCCCATATGTTCCTTACCAATTCGGTAACTGAAGCATATACCGGTGAAAATGCAGATATGGATATTCTCAGACTCCAAAATGAGCATAACAATTCTTGTCAGGTGACCAATACATGGATCCTGCAGGAGCGTACTTCCCGTTGTCAGCATGGTACCGTTACCCTTCATGGAGGCATGGTGCGAAACAACCTGCACGTGAAAATGGACGGGGAGGGTGCTGAGACCCATGCACTGGGACTTTTTCTGATCGATAAGATGCAGCATGTGGATAGCTTTACAGTAATTGATCATGCCAGCCACAACTGTATCAGTAACCAACACTATAAAGGGGTGTTGGATGATTCGTCTACGGGTGCATTCAATGGCAGGATCCATGTACAGCCGGATGCTCAGAAAACGGAAGCCTACCAGACCAACAATAACATCTTGCTCACCGATACGGCCAAGATGAATACCAAGCCCCAACTGGAGATCTATGCAGATGATGTGAAGTGCAGTCATGGTGCCACAGTGGGACAGCTTGATGAAGATGCCCTCTTTTACCTGCAATCGCGAGGAATAGGGAGGGATGAAAGCAGGCTCATGCTAATGGATGCATTTGCTAAAGATGTCATCTCACGGATCAAACAAACCGCTTTGCAGGAACGGATTGCTGACCTGGTGGGTAAACGGTTGCGTGGAGAGCTGTCCAGGTGTAATAACTGTGCGATGCACTGCAATGAATAAACCCTCAAACTATGGGCTTCAATATTGATCACATTCGGGCCGACTTCCCCATCCTTCAGCAACAGGTCTATACAAAACCTTTAATATACCTGGATAATGGTGCTACCACCCAAAAACCCGGTGTAGTGATCGATACCCTGCGAGAACTCCAGGAACAGCATAACAGCTCTATTCACCGCGGCATTCATTACCTGAGTGAGCAGATGACCAATCGCTATGAAGCGGCCAGAGAGACGATTCGGGAATTTATCAATGCTTCCTCTACTCATGAGATCATTTTCACAAGCGGAGCCACCGGATCGATCAATACAGTAGCGTTCTCATTTGGAGAAAAGTACGTAGGTGAGGGCGATGAGATCCTGATCTCTGAAATGGAACACCATTCAAACATTGTTCCCTGGCAAATGTTGTGTGAGCGAAAGGGGGCAAGCCTCAAGGTGATCCCGTTTGACGACCGGGGAGAGTTGATCCTCGACACACTGGATACCCTGCTCAATGAAAAAACGAAAATAGTGGCTCTGACTCATGCTTCCAACTCGCTGGGGACTATCAATCCGGTGAAGGAGGTGATTGAAAGGGCCCATAAAAAAGGGATCCCCGTATTGGTGGATGGTGCCCAGATGGTTCAACATGGCGAGGTGGATGTGAAGGAACTGGATTGCGATTTCTATGTGTTCTCTTCACACAAGATCTTTGGTCCCACCGGATCGGGAGTACTCTACGGAAAAGAGAGCCTGCTGGATGAATTGCCCCCATACCAGGGTGGTGGAGATATGGTAGATCAGGTTACTTTTCACAGAACCACCTATAACTCCCTTCCATTTAAATTTGAAGCTGGCACCACCCATTATCTGGGAGCCATTGGCCTGGCCACAGCCCTGAAGTATATACAATTTGTGGGATTGGATGAGATCAAGCAATATGAGAAAGCGCTTACTGACTACACCATAAAGACACTGGAAGGGATTGATGAGTTAACCATACTGGGCAAAGCCAGCCAGCGGATTTCTGTCTTCTCCTTTCTTCTGCAGGATATCCACCCGTATGATGCGGGGATGATCCTGGACAAGATGGGCATTGCTGTAAGAACAGGGACCCATTGTACGCAGCCGGTTATGGATCATTTTGATGTATCCGGAACCATCAGGGCTTCCCTGGTGTTTTACAATACCATGGAAGAGGTGGACAGGCTGGCAGAAGGGATTGAGAAAACCAAACAGATGCTTTCATAAGAGATTAATTACATGGCAGACCTTAAAGATACTCAACAAGAAATCGTAGAGGAGTTTTCCGTATTCGATGATTGGCTTGACAGGTACAACTACCTGATCGAGTTGGGAAACCTCCTTCCCGAGATAGATCCTAAATACCGGACTACAGAATACCTGATTAACGGGTGTCAGTCGAAAGTCTGGTTGCATGCCGAGCTGGTGGATGGTAAATTGGAGTATTTAGCCGACAGCGATGCCATCATTGTAAAAGGGATCGTGGCTTTGCTTGTGAAAGTACTCAACGGACGAACTCCAGCAGAGATCCTCGAAAATGAACTGTTTTTCATCGATGATATCGGGTTAAAGCAGAACCTGTCACCCACCCGCTCCAACGGTTTGCTGGCCATGGTGAAAAAGATGCGGCTCTATGCGATGGCGTATCAGGCAAAACAAACTAAATAGTAGAGACCATGAGTGAATCACTTGATTTTTTGGAGATCGAAGGAAAGATCGTGGAGGCTCTCAAGAAAGTGTACGATCCGGAAATACCGGTAAATGTGTATGACCTGGGGCTGATCTACAAAATTGACTATACAGACGCTAAAGAGGCCAACATCGACATGACCCTTACTGCTCCCAACTGTCCGGTTGTAGATGTGCTGATCATGGATGTGGAAAATGCAGTGGGAGCCCTGGAAGAGGTGGAGAAAGTGAACATCAACCTGGTCTTTGAACCCCCATGGGATAAATCGATGCTTAGCGAAGAGGCCAAGCTGGAGCTCGGGTTCTTGTAGTGATCGGTGATGGGTGATGGGTGATGGGTACTTAAAAAAAGCAGAAAGGGAAAAGTGGATCGGGCAACATCCATACGAGAGCTATCGCAGGCCATTAAAGCGGAGGCGCTGAGGATTGGATTTGCCGATTGTGGATTTGCCCGGGTGGAGCCGCTTTCAGAAGAGGCCGGAAGGCTCAGGGCCTGGCTCGATGCCGGGTATCATGCCCGCATGGGGTATATGGCCAACCATTTTGAGAAACGTACTGATCCTGCCTTACTGGTAGAAGGAACTACAAGTGTCATATCCCTGCTGTACAACTACTACACCGAGAAGACTCAACATGATCCGACGGCCCCTGTCCTTTCCAAATATGCCTATGGTCGCGATTATCACTTCGTCATGAAGGAGAAGATGAACCTTCTTTTTGATTTCATCAAATCAGTGATTCCGGAGGCGGAGGGCAGGATCTTCGTCGACTCGGCTCCGGTATTGGATCGTGCCTGGGCGGTGAGAGCGGGACTGGGATGGATCGGAAAGAACTCCAATCTCATCTCACGCCAGTGGGGATCCTTCGTGTTTATCGGAGAGATTTTCCTCAACCTGGACCTGGAGTATAATCAGATCCCTGAAAATGATTACTGTGGCAGCTGTAACGTGTGCGTTGAAGCATGTCCCACCGGAGCCATTCTGGATAAACGTACGCTCAATGCTGAGCGATGTATATCGTATCAGACCATTGAAAACAAAGGGGATATTCCATCCGAGTATCACCCTTTGATGTCCAATCGGTTTTTCGGGTGCGATATCTGTCAGGACGTCTGCCCATGGAACCGTAAAGCTCAACCTCACAATGAACCTGATTTTGAACCCTCCTCCACACTCCTCAACCTGACCCTGGATGAGTGGCAGCACCTGGACCAGGAACAGTACAGGCGATTGTTCCGGAATTCCCCCGTAAAGCGTGCGGGTTATGGTAAACTGAAAGGCAATCTGGCCATACTGCAACAAGAGCGGAGTTCAGGAAAATAAGGTGGTTACCCGCTGAAAGGGAAATGCGGGCAATGGGAAACTTATCGTGTAACAACTGGAGGGATTGTTCGTCTTACATACAGAAACCTTAAGACGAAGATCATGCAAAAATTCATATTAACTTCACTTTTTGTAGCACTTAGTGCTTCATTGTTTGCCCAACCTGTAGGATTTGACCGTCTCTACTACAGCTATAAAGGAGAAGAGGGTGTAGTAGCCCTTCGAATCCCCGGATTTGTCATGAAGCTGGCAGGTTCCATCGCCGATCTGGATCAGGAGGAGAGACAACTTCTGCGCTCTTTGCGTTCAGTCACCGTGCTGACTATTGAAGAACCCCACCTCTATCCGGGTGTGAATTTTACGGAAGAGATCCGTGTGGACCGCATGCACGGGGATTTCAAATTGCTCCTGGAGGTACACGACGGAAATGAGGATGTAGTGATCGCCGCCCGTGAAAAGAATGGCAAGATCAAAGATCTGATCGTAGTGGTGGGAGGAGATGAGAATGTGCTAGTGCATGTAAAAGGCCGCATGAACAGCAACCTGCTGGAAAACCTGGCCGGGGTGGCAGGTGTGGACGAACTTCGTTTTACCGCTCAACTCTGATCACCTCAGATCACTTCTCTTCAAGCAGTTCTTTCAGGTTATCCAAAACCATTTTCCAGCCTCCTTCACCTTGATCGCGGGCTTCTTCACTGGCAAATCCTTGCTGGGTCAGTTGACATGTGGTTCTGTATCCATCACAGTCACCATAATATTCCTTTGGCTCCGGGGCCCGTCAAACTCGCACAGGAAGATGTTTTGCCAGGTGGAAAGCCCCATCTTTCCATCCACGATGGGAATGGTCTCCTGGGGCCCAACGATCCCCGCCTTTAAGTGTGCATCGCCATTGTTGTCCTGATGGTCATGCTCCCACACCCCTGAAGGAATCAGTTTATCCAGCAGGCTGATCACATCACGCTGGACCGAATCATCCCAGTTCTCCTGGATCATGATGGCTGCCGTCGCACCCTGTGCATAGACATTGACCATCCCGGATCTAACACTGCTCTCCGAAACGATGGCCTCCACCTGCCTGGTGATATCGTACAGGCCGTTGCGGGATGGGGTGCTTATCTGTATGGTTCGCTGCATTTCCGATACATTACATCAAAACAAAAGTAAGCAATCTTCTGTATTTGAACGGTCCCGAAAATGCGAAGTTGGTGTTGGCCGGAATAGGTGGGCAAATGCACATTCACGGAACCGTTGTTGCACAGTTAGTCAATCTATCATGACAAAACTAATCCTCTGGACAATTCTTATTGGGTAAACCCCTGCTAATCAAAGATAAATTTCTTAAATTGAAGAAGAGGCAGAAACATGAGAATAACTGTATTTGTTTAAGATTTTAACATAATATAGGAGGACCGAGAAATGAAAACACTTGTCACTGACCATCCGATTAGTCGCATCAAATCTGTAAAGCCTTCATTACTGCTCTTCTGTTGTTGTATCTTCCTATCCCTTTCCAGTTATGCAGAATATCACTTTATATTCGATAGTGAAACAGGCAAGATGGAAGTTTGGATTACCGGGGAAGAACAGTATAATTTTGGGGTTAGCTCAGCCGGCGGACTTGGCATTAACGGCACATGCACCGGAATACTTGCTGACCAGATTACCGAGCTTATAATTAAGGGAGATTCGGCAAGCAACAAAATCGATTTAAGGGGAATGAAAAAATCAGATTTTCCACATCTTTATACAGAATCAGGTGAATTGCTTGCAAGGACAACGGTGTATGGCAATGACGGTGATGACGAAATATATGGCCATGATCTTGGTAATAGCATTATTGGAGGAGATGGAAATGATATATTGAAAGGCGGAGACAGGCATGATTACATTGATGGTCAAAACGGGAAAGATTTCCTGTTCGGTGAAGGAGGTAATGATGATTTATGGGGCGGTCAGGATGACGATTATCTAGAAGGTGGTGATGAGGAGGATTTGATACTTTCCGGTACTGGAGACGATGTTGTTGTTGGAGACGATAAGGATCTATACATATATGCAGGATCTGGTGATGACCATGTGGTTATACTCGATGCTGCTGGTGAATCACAGAAAAGTGTATACAAAGATCTGGCATATGAAGTAAACCTCGATGAATCCAGCCATTTGTTCATTTCAGATAGTTCCGGAATAGATACGCTGGATTTTTCACTATTCAATGAGGGGATTGTCTTGGATCTGGATTTGTTCGATACGCTGCAGATTTACACTGGATCAGAGGACACACTGGCACTGTATGGGATCTTTGAAAGCTTTATAGGCACTGAATTTGACGATGTCATTTCCATTGACCCCGATCCTGATGTCCCAAGATACGTGGACGGAGGAAGTAGTACCGTCGGAGATACCCTGTATGTGGATGGCATGGGTGAAGTAACCAGTGATGATGGACATACGATTACCATTCAGGGTTTTCAGCACGTAAGCTATGTAAACATTGAACATTGTGTTATGACCAATGTGTCAACCGTTGGGCTTGATGCGAATATGGATAACCCTGATGAAAACCGGCTGCTTCAGAATTATCCCAATCCGTTTAATTCAACTACAATCATTCGATTTACTGTAAAAGAAACATGTTCTATAAAATTAAATATTTACGATATACAGGGCAGGCTGGTGAAGAATATAGCAGACAGGGAATACACTAAGGGCTATTATGAGATCACATTCAGCGGTGAAGAACTTTCTTCGGGCATCTATTATTGCCATTTTCAGGGAAGAGGATTTACAGATATTAAGAAAATGGTTCTTCTGGAATAATGTTCATATGAACAAGGTGAATATTGATATTAGAAGTTATTGTAAGTAGATATGGGAAAATTCACCTGACAATGTTTAAGAGGGCCTATCATATTGAATTCTATCATGATGGCTGCCGTGGCACCCTGGGCATAGACGTTGACCATCCCGGATCTAACACTGCTCTCTGAAACGATGGCCTCCACCTGCCTGGTGATATCGTACAGGCCGTTGTGGGATGGGGTGCTTATCTGGATGGTTTTTTGCATCCTTTAATTCTTTCTCTCAAAATAAAAATAAGCAATCTCCTAGAATAGATCGATGAGAACATAAATACTCCATGTGGAAGGGGGATTCATCACACCATTGAACCTGAAGCCTCCCTGATGGAATCCATTTCCAGGCTTACATATGAAGTCTTTTCGGTCGATGACATTTTGTTTGTATTCCGAAACATCGGTTCTATTCATAAGAGTATAGATCCTGGCGCCTTTGAATTCCATTCTATAAAAGATATGGGTGTCATTGATGCTGTCGATCCGGCACGCGATGGAATCTCCCTTTGTACTTACGATCAGGTCCAGGTCCTGGGAGTATGCATAAGTAACCAGCAATAAGAAAGTAAATCCCAAAGCCGATGAGAGGAACAAAGATTTCATGATTGCCTTGTTGTTAGTGAATATCAACAAGTTATTACATAGAGCACAGAAATCCAAACGTCTCCAATTTCTGACTTTCAACTGAACTTGCAGGCTATTTATATAAATCAATCGACGAAAATTGCATAACCCACTCTCCTTCAATTAGAACATAATGCTTAATTATCCACAGATCCAGGTCTGTATTGCGCTCGATAATGCCATATTGTGTTCTTCCATAAGGCGGGCCTAATGACCCAGCATTATAACACAAACGGTTATTAATTCTCTGAACATTCACTGATTCGTGTATATGACCTGAAATTAACACCCCATTACCCTTTTGTGCAATGTCACGAATAGACCTACTTCCAACATGCATTCCATTGGGCAGCTGGTCAAGTAAAGAATTCTTTGGAGGAGTGTGCGAAACAATTATGTCCACTTCAGGAATTTCCAGCTTTCCTATATCTTCCTCACTCCATTCATATGGAAAGCCAAATTTCTCCGGCCCAGATCCTCCAATACCAAAGATACTGATCCCTCTAAAGCTTGTCTTGGTTTTATCCACATCCGTGCCAATAAAACTTCCCACTTCATCATGATTTCCTGGAACAGAAAAGACTGGGACACTTAATACATTCAATATCCATTCAATATCTCTCACATCACAACCAAAATCACCGACGAAAATGATCGCATCAAGTCGTATTTTCCTGATCCTTTCAGCAATACTCTTTAAAGCTTCCAGATTTGAATGAACATCTGGAATGCACACAATATTTACTTTTGATTCAACCATTTATAATTTTCAAAGGCTATAGTTTAATTTAGCGTTGTCAATTTAATCAATTCTTCATACCCTTGA
>CAZURA010000058.1:0-29956 GCA_964622985.1 uncultured Bacteroides sp.
AGGTCTACAGAGAATATCATGGATTGAGCTATGAATTAGCAAATTACAAATTATAACACACAATTCCTATACTCCGAACTCCAGTTTCTAATGATCCTTACTTATCGATTCTTTCTGCTTCTGTCCTAGCCTTCTCTATGATCTCATCGGCTCCGACCTCTGCCTCCTTTACCAGGTTATCAGATTGTTTCTGAGCCTGAATTTTCAGCTCTTCTGCTGCACGCTTGGCCGCTATCTGTTTTATGGGATTTGAACCGGCTTCTTTGATCAGATTCTCTCCCTGGATTTCTGCCTCTTTCACCAGCTTATCACCGGCTATTCTGGCCTCTTCCACCAACTTTTCCGCCTCTTCCTCTGCTTCACTGATGATCTTCTCCGCCTCTTCGCTGGCTTCTTTACGTACCTGTTCCTCCACCTTTTCCACCTCTTCGGTCACTTTTTGTTCCACGGTTTCTTTTATGGTTTCAATTACCGTTTCACTTGTGGATTGCAGGTTCCCTCTCAAATCGGTACTCACTTGGGGATCATTAAAAGTGCCCTTGATGGTCGCTTTCACTTTCACATAATCTGATTCAGGGATCTTGAAACCTGCTCCAGCAGCCAGGGCTGTGATTCCATTCATCAACTCGTTCACACCATCCCCCAGATCACTCTTAGCTATGTTCATATCCATCAGGTAATCCATGGTCAGGTCGATCCCATGCGAACCGGAAACTGTAATCTTCGATGCATCAAAGTCCATGTCAAAAGGATCAATCATAACACGACCCTTTTCGATGGTCAATACCAGGTCCACTTCGTCAGGAGCTAAATTCCTGAACTTCTCATTTTTAAGCAACTCACTTAACCGGACAAACGTTTTGAGATTATAGATCTGTAATCCTCGAGTAAATACGTATCCCTTCGCATTGATGGACTCGTAAAGGGGACTGAAAGAAGCATCCAGCCGGGATTGATACTGCATTTTCACATTGGCGGTTCCTTTGCAGTACCTGGCCATGGGTGCCAGCCTCTCCACAGTCACGAATGTCTTATAGGATTTGGGTATATCCACCCCGGTCATATCCAGGGAGAGATCCACATCAGCATAATCACCTCTGGTATCCACTTTTCCGGAGGTGGTTACTTCCCCCTCGATCACATCCAGGCTTAGCTCGTCAAGATAGGCTACTCCTTCGCTCACCTTCATGTTGCCCAGAATATTCTCAATCACGATGTTGTCATAGACCACTTTCTTCATGTCCAGGGTCATAGCAAAATCTATATTCTCGGGGATCTTTACCCGGGAAGGTTCGGCAATGGAATCCGGAGGTGCAGGTTCGATGAATTCCCTCTCTTCCATATCAGCGCTATCCTTAGGTTGAGGAGCATCCTCTTCAGGTATAAACTCATTTGCATCCAGCAACTGTGACGTGACCCGCAGCGATCCAGCTACGGTTTTATCATCGAATACGTAGGGAATGAAATTGGTGAGTTTCCCTTCCAAGTGCAGATCGGATGAACCCATATTCAGATCGAGAGTCACCAGGTCCACAAACCTGGGATTAAAATCCATTAGCATCTTGTGTAGCTGAACCGGAACTGGAATATTTGAAGCTTCCACCTGTACATCATTGATCAGAAGTAGTCCATCCAGATCCACCTGTTCATACTTCTCCTGTTCGATATAAGACATTCGTGTATCCCACCTGAGGTCTGTCTCCAGCTTACCTCCCAATTCCAGATCTTCCAACGGAACCACATCCTGCAGGGAGGCAAAATCGATCACTCCGGCAGCAGTACCAGCCACATGCATATCACTAACCGGGTGATCCACCTGCAATCTCAGATCAAAAGGATTTCCTCCCAGCAACAAATGAAACTGTTTCAGGTCCACTGTAGAGGCATCCATATCGGTACCCCGGTAATCCACATTTAGTGTGATCTGAACATCAGACACATCCTTAGGCAGATCCGGGTAAGAAAAATAACCATCTTTTACCTGCAGGAGCAGTGAGGCATCGGGTAGAATTGTATCTTTCATGATGCCCTGAACGGTTCCCTCAAGCTTCAGAGATCCGCTGGTTTTGAGGGTCTCAAAATCCTTAAGGTAGATGGCCGGAACCATGGAAAGCAGCCTCTGAAAGGAGGTCTCTCTGGAAAAGAACCGCAGGTCAATATCCATGGCATCATCCTCCAGCATGGAGACCATACCCTCGGCGCCCAGTACCAATCCATTCAAAGCTATCTCATTTTTTTGAAGGGTATAGGTGTTTTCCTCCATGTTGGCAGCCGCAATCAGATCCAGTGTAAATGTCCCGTCACGCATATAGCGTATACCCCCCTGCTTCGCATTGATGTGTTCTATTTGCACCTCCAGATCGAGCTCGGTCTGATCCAATGAAAAATTGCCACGCATTTCCAGGTTGAATCCTTCCAGCGAAGCACTCAGTTTGGAAGAATGATCCTCGTAATAGACCCTGCCCTCCTGAATGGCCAATCGCTGTAGTGAAAAAGCCATGGCGGTTCCTGCTGCCTCATCAACAGAAGGTTCTGTCTCCTTGTCATCATGAGATGGTGGAGCTTCCTCTATGGCAGTCTCCCCCACCCCGGAACCCTCAGTTGATTTGGCCGTCGGATCAGATGTAATATCCCAATTGACTGAACCCTCTTCAAGCACAATCCCATTGATCAAAGGCTGATCAATAAGAATCGATTTTACCAATAGCTCCTTCTTGATGGCGCTGAAGGGATTTACCCTGAACTCAAATCGCTTGAGTCCCGCCAGTGTATCCCCCTCAAAGGGTTCCCGTCCCACCACCGATACCTGATGCAGGTTCACACTCAAATCAGGGAACCCCCTGAAGAATGAGAGCGAGAACCGCGACCAATCCACCGTGGCATGGATCTCCTGATTCACTTTCTCCTTCACCAAGGTCTCAATCTTTGATTTGAATAACAGTGGTAGGGTAATAAGCAGTATGAGGATAACCCCCAAGGTGATTACCAGAATCTTAAGGACTTTCTTCATTATGCGGGTGTTTTATCAAATATACTACAGGTTTATGAATAATGAGTTTAGGGTTTTGGAATTGTATCTAATTGATTAAATTTGCAGTCGCTTTTCGGATGAATACGTAAAAGTTGTAAAAATATTGGACTAGTAGCTCAACTGGATAGAGCACCTGACTACGGATCAGGAGGTTGCGGGTTCGACTCCTGCCTAGTTCACAGACCAAGTAAAAATCCCTGTAAACATCTAGATTACAGGGATTTTGCTTTTAATACATCTCCAAAGGAGGCGAGCTTATAATGAATTGAAGATTATAGAATAATCCAGTCGGTGTACTCCCTCGAGGTTACTCCAAGTTTAGTAAACGCCTCTGTCACAGGTGCCATGTTCTCGAAAGCCTTTGTACATACTTCCGTTGGATTGCCATCCGCATCAAAGTATTTATCTCTTACCTCAAGTGATTCGAAGTACCATATCCATCCGTGTTCATTTGCATGCTTTCCACGGTCACCTTTTAAAAATAGTACTTTGGTACCCGGAAAATTCTTTTCTATTGCTGGGGCCCATTTGTTTGTGAAATAATCCAGGTATTGATTCAGTGTTACATCGGGATCAGGTGTAATCGTTGAGACACTGATTGCAAGAACAGCTCCTTTCTGAAGTGTTTGTCCGTAAGCCATTCCTGCAAACAGGATGAGGGCGGAGATTATTACTAATTTTTTCATAATGAATGATTTGGGGGTTAGACGTATTCAAGTTACGCCCAATCTACTTCAAAATCAAGTATATTGTTGATTTTTAATTATTTAGAATTTCATTGGAATTAGAATACAGGTGCAAAACACCTCTCATAGGATATTACCAACAGGGCTAATTCTATTTGCACATTCATGACAATTCCGTAATTTTATTTTCCAAAATGGAGCTATGATTGGAGAAGAGTTTAAACCCAAGATGGCATACAGGGTACTGCGAATCATTTTCTATTCCCTCAACACAGGATTGCTTATCTTTTTTATGGCCGGGGTCTATCTCAACGGGATGCAGATCCCCTCTTTTCAGAATGAAATAGATATCCTGACCGTGATCAATGTGCTTCTGTTGGGATCCATCCCAATCGGTTATGCCATTTCCAACAGAAGGATGGAAGCCATAGATGCCGGCGATACCTTTTCCAAGAAATTTGAGCAGTACCAGACCGCCATGATCATTCGGTGGGCTCTGATTGAGGGTACAGCCCTTATATCTATTGTTGGACTGATCATATTACAGGATGCCAAACAACTGGTGATCTTTGTGCTTTGCATTGTGGTGCTTTCCATAAATACGGTGACTAAAGAGAAGGTGATCAGAGGGGCCAAACTGAATACGGAAGAAGCGAAAGCTTTAGAGGACTAGAGTGTATTCATTACACTGTTCCTGTAGGAACGGCTAACCGGAAGCTCCTTCCCATCCACCACTACATGTTCCCTGGTATAAGTAGAGATCATAGATGTATTCACAATAAATGAACGGTGGATCCTTATGAAGTTAGCGGGGAGGGCAGTTTCCATATGACTGATTTTCTCCTTGGAAGTGATGGGATCACCGCTTTTCAGATGGATCCTGATGTAATCTGCCAGGCTTTCAATGTATACCAGGTCATCATAACTGATCCGTGAGGTTTGCCGGTTTGAACGTATGGTAAAGTACCCTTTCTCCAGTTGCATCTGTTTCTCCTCCAGTTCGCGTATGGCGCGCTGATCAATAAAATAGTGTTTGATCAAAAGGATAAATGATTTGGCCAGCACAATGAAATACAAGATGACCGCCAGAGTAAATACATCAGTAATCAAGGCACCCGTTTCATTGATCCCGTAATGGACGATCACCAGCATGGCTACCACACTGGCAATCAGCTCCAGACAGAGAGATACCACTAGCATGTATAAGCTATATAATACAAAGAGAGAAAACTTCCGGGTAAAGAGGTAACGAGGTACCAGGTAGTAGTTAAAGAAATAGGAAGTACCTATAACCACGGGTAATAAGAGGGAAACATAGTAGAAAGCCTCCGCATGCCCATCAAACCAGTTGGCAAAAATGAGAGTAAGCGATCCGTAGACCACGATCCAGAAGATGATATGTTGGTAAACTTTCACAGCAATCAGCTTGTTAAATATCGTAAAAAAAGCACTCCAAGAAACGATATGTCGACGGAAAGCAGGTTTCGAACAGGATTCGACCTTGCAGTGTATGCCCCGCCACACCTACCTTTGTAAGGATTACTTATTTTCATTAAATCTACATGTCATGAAAGAATTATTTTATACAGGTGGCCCTCTCTTTATGGGCATATTAACCACGCTCCTGGTGATTTTGTTAACCATCACCGTATACTTTATCGTAGTGATGGTTTCAGGTAAATCGACAACGAGAAAGAATTTCAGGCACCAGCTTACCTATTTGAAGTCGCTAGGCCTGTTTACGTTGATTACCGGGATCCTGGGGCAATTGATTGGACTGATGATGGCATTCACTGCTATTCAAGAGGCCATGGATATATCTCCGGCAATTCTCGCCGGTGGATTGAAAGTCTCTATGATCACCACCCTATATGGTATCTCCATCTATATGGTCTCCATCCTCATCTGGTTTTTATTAGATTTATGGTTTCAACGAATTGAAACCGTAAATGCAAATGGAACAGATTAGCTGGTCGACTTTGAGAAAATAGAGATCAGGGCAGGCACCGTGGTTGAGGTGAACGAGTTTCCCGAAGCCAGGAAGCCTGCCTTTATTTTGATAATAGATTTCGGAGAAGGTATCGGAACTAAACGGTCAAGTGCATAGGTTAAGGAACACTCTGGCGCTTTCCTTGTTATTTACCTATTATCTCATCATAAAAAGAAATGACTAACACACAACGATTCGCATCCATATTGGTCATCTGTACGATGACCGCATCGCTAAGCGGTCAGATGAAAAATCCCAGGAACCTGGAGTTCACCTGGAGAACCGATACCTCGCAGTATAACATTGACCTTTCTGAGATCACACTGGTTTTACCCAAGGGGACATTTCCCAAAATTGACTATCCGCTTTTCCTGGACAAAGCGGAGGGACTGAAAGCTTTTTATATTCATGAACCGGTGATCAGCGTGGAAATTGACGGAAAAGCCAAAGCGTATCCTCTGAACATGTTAACTACCCACGAGATCTCCAACGACAACCTGGCCGGGGTACCCATTCTGGCCACCTATTGTCCTCTATGCAACGCAGGTGTGGTGTTTGACAGAAGGGTGGAAACCAATGGAGAGCAGAGTATACTGGAGTTTGAGGTGTCGGGTATGCTGCGGAAAAGCGACATGGTGATGCTTGATACCCAAACAGAAAGTCTGTGGCAACAGTTTATGGGTGAAGCAATTGTGGGTAAATATACCGGCACCTTCATGAAAGTGATTCCCTCGCTGATTATCTCGGTGGAGGAGTTTTTTAGCAGATACCCGGATGGGAAGATTCTTTCCAATGAGACTCCCGATGAAAGAGTGGCCGGCCGGTACGGCAACAATCCCTTTTTGGGTTACGATGCAGAACAGGGTAATCCGTATGACAGGTATTTTAGCCATGCAGAGGTGGATTCCAGACTGCCTGCCATGGAGCGTGTAATTGACATCAAAGTGCAGGGAGAGTATAAGATTTACCCCTTCTCAAAGGTTACAGAAATGGGAGTAGTGAACGACAGATTCAAGACCCTCCAGGTTGTCCTGTTTCACAGTGACCAGACCGTCTCTGTCCTGGATGCACGCAAAGTGAGGGAGTCAAGGAGCATCGGTTCGGTCACCGTATTATACCCTGTTTTGGAGGGAAATCTGTATACTTTTAAGAAGCAAAACGGGATCATTTCAGATGATCAAACCGGCTCCCTGTGGGACATTACAGGAAGGTGTTATGAAGGTAAAATGAAGGGAAGTCAGATGGATATAGTTACTCATTCCAACCACTTCGCATTCGCCTGGCTTGCTTTCTTTCCCGATTCAGAGATTTACCAATAGAAAGAGCGGTCATCGTACCACCAGAATAAAGTCGCTTCCAGGCTCATTATCCCCGAACTCGCCAAACCGGGGCTGTGGATTCACTTTTTCCACAAACTGAAGGATCTCGGAGGTGGTAAGCACTCCATCATCACCTCCATAAAACCTGAGTGATTCTATAAAGCGACGCGCAAAAGGGGAATGAAAACCGGGTCTGCCATCGGGTACATACTCTTTTCCTCCCGATGTGAGGTATAACCTGGTTTTATATCTCAGTTTGCGCTCCACAAACTCCTGTGTGGAGATATCTGCATATTGGGAGGTCGCACCCCGGTGCAAAGAGGAAAGGTGGGGATCGAAGGTTCCCCCGAAACAGACATCCATCACCAGGAAAATGTGAGGGCATCCGATGTTATTGATCATGGTCCGTAAGTTGGAATGTGACAAGTAAGAGGTTTTGCCCAGATCATCCATACGGGAATCCCTGGATATCACGTACCCTTCACGGAAGACTTCATCATACACCCCATGCCCCGCAAAGAAGATCATCAGGTTATCTTCCGGTTCATAAGTACGCGAAGCATACTCTCTGATCACTGACGCGGTCTCTGAAAGCGTGGAATTAATCACCACTTCTGAAACTACTCCATAGCTATCCCCCAACTCTGCTCCGATGGTCTGTGCATCCAAAACCGGATTCACCAGGTCGGAATAGTAATCATACACGTTGGTGGCAAACATCAGGGCATAGGTAGTGCCTTTTTGCCTGGTTACCGTAGTGTCCCGGGTAGTTTCCGTGTTATATACTGTGCGCCGAACCGCTTTCTCCTCTAACTGTCGAAAAGGATTTTCCAGAGGAGTCACCTTATAATACTTTTTTTCCGCCGGATGAAAGAGCTCAAATGAGCTATAGATGTAACTACGGCCTTCAGCGATTCTCTCCTTAATTGCCCTGATATGTCCCCTGCTCCACTGATCCTTGAATTTCCGGGCCGCCTCAATGGGTATGGATACCCCGGCTTCTGTGTCCATAAATTTAATCTTATAGATCTGAAGATCTGCATTATAACCGATTAAACCCTGCAGGGGAATCTCCACTTTATCGGACCTGGAGCGGACGCTATATCTTTTTTCCATCTCAGCCTGTAACTTCATTAGCGTCCAGTCGGCCAGCTTTTTCACCCGTGCATTATACTCCCCGGAAGTCTCAAATTCATCCCGGGGCAGAATCAGTTTCCGATCCACCGATCCTGTGATCTCCTCAATAGCTGCCGGGATTAAGGAGCGCCGCTGTGCCAGGGTGAGATCGGAAGTGAGCCACGAAACGACCCTCGATTTATCGGAAGGCTCCACATGATCGATCTCCCAGATAATAATCTGCTGATCATTCCCGTAGGTGGTCAAATAGTTGCCATCCTCAGAAAAATCAGCTCCATACACAAGATGCTTTAGCTTATGCCTGTGTACAAAGTCCACCGGGTAAATAGAGTCTTTGTCGATTCGTGAAATGACCGCAGTCCGGTAGTTCCCATATCCTATGTAGTTGCCATCAGGACTATAAGAAATGGGACCGCTAATATGGGCCTTGTCTTCCACCGAATCTGTGAGGATAAATGCATCTTTTTGCAACCGGTATCTTCTCAATCCATTGGAAGAGCCAGTTACAAATGCATACTCTTTCGAATAGAACACAACCGATTGAACCCCGTGCCTGCGTACCTTGAACTTCTGGAAAAGATCAAATCCTGACTCGTTCTGTTGCAGGACCAGGACATTGCCCCATGTATCTCCCGTTACCAGATAACGGTCGTCGTAACTGAAACTGGACTGAGTAACATCAGACTCAAAATCGTCGAAACGTTGAGTGAACTTCACCTGCTCGTCCTCTATCCTCCAGATGATCATCTCCTCATCCAGCGAACACGATACAAGCCATTGTCCGTTGCTACTGAAACTGAGATGGCTGATGAAATAGGAGTGCTGATTCAGTACCTGCATGACCTTCATATCCTTAAGCCTGATGATCGCAAGATCGCCATCTCCCATGTATCGTCCGTATGCCAGATAGCGTTCATCGGGAGAAAATGCGAACACTCCGCCAAACGCTTCCGGATTACCCTGATGTTCCAGTACTACCTCCCAATTCCGGTCAAAGATCCTGAGCGTATTATCTCCCACCGTATAGGCAAAATAGTTCCGGTAGGGTGAAAACTGAGCCTGTCCCACATAATCTCCCAACTCCCGGAATTCCTTACTGATTCTCAATCCCATGTCCTGGGAAAAAACAAACAGGGTGAACATCAAATGCACAATGAGTATAACAGTTATTTTCCTCATGGTCTCAGAATAAAGGATTTGGTATTAAAGGTACGAAACCCATAGCATATGAAATTTGTATATTTCCTATGTAATATTTCATTTTTATGAAAAAGAATACAAAAATGAAATTTACAACAGGTAACTCCCAGAATGTTTTTTATGAAGTCAATATATTGTTTTCATAATAAACATTCTGTACGTTTATAAACTCGATCTGATCAATTTTTATCCCTGATCATGGGCAGACCTCTATTACTCATTGTTTTCTTGTGGCTTGCAGTTCCTGCCCTCCAGGCACAGGACTCAATTCCTAAGCAGGATACCCTTGTCAGATCTCTGAACATTTCGTTACTGGATGGAGAGTCCGGTACAGTAACTGGACGGTGTGGGGAAAAACTTGAGTCTCCCATCGTGGTTAAAGTAACCGATGCCAACGGTGCTCCAGCCATTCATGTGGAGGTAGCTTTTAGTCTCGTCGGCCATCCCGACCAATCCGAGGGTACAAACCTTACCCGATCTCTTAGTATAACAGATTCATCAGGTCGATCCGAAACCTTTTTGACGCTGGGTTCAAAGCCGGGCAGATACAGGGTAGCATGCAGGATCAGGGAGGGATTCCCCGACAATGAGGTGATCTTTCAGGCCAAAGCTCATCGTAAAAACTGGGTCTATATGCTGATCATCGGATTGTTCGGGGGATTAGGATTGTTCCTGTTTGGCATGCATACCATGAGCGAAGGGATGCAACAATCGGCCGGGGAGAGACTGCGCTCCATCCTGGAGAATGTGACCCGTAACCGGATCGTGGGGACCGGCATAGGCACGCTGGTGACTACGGTTATTCAGAGTAGCAGTGCCACCTCCGTCATGCTGGTGAGTTTTGTGAATGCCAATCTGATCCAGTTCAGGCAGACCCTGCCCGTACTGCTTGGAGCAGCTATTGGGACTACCATCACAGCACAGATTATCGCTTTCAAGATTACCGAATACAGCCTCCTTCTGGTGGCAGTTGGGTTCTTCATGCAGGCTTTTTCAAAGCGGGAGCAGGTGAAATCGGCCGGGTATTCGCTGTTTGGATTCGGTGTGCTTTTCTTCGGTATGCATATCATGTCAGATGCCATGGCTCCTCTTCGCGAATGGACTCCTTTTATCGAATTACTGCTGAAGCTGGAACACCCAATTGTGGGTATCCTGGTGGGGGCTCTCTTTACTGCACTGATCCAATCCAGCAGCGCTTTTGTAGGAATCATGATCGTTCTGGCGTCCCAGGGTTTACTAACCCTGGATGCCTCCATACCCTTGCTCCTGGGCTCAAACCTTGGCACACCGGTAACAGCCCTGCTCTCCAGTATGAAGAGTGGACTAGAGGCCAAAAAGGTGGCGCTGGCTTTTTTGATCATTAAGCTCATCAGTGTCATCATCTTTGCAGGATGGACGATCCAGTTGGGTAAACTGCTGGTGCAGTTCACGCCTGAAGCTTCCCTTCAACGACTTATTGCCAACGCTCATACCTTCATTAACGTGGCACTGATGCTTGTAGTGCTTCCGGTTACTCCCATGGTGGCCAGGCTGGTGGACCAGTTGGCCGGGAAAGCAAAGGTTCCGGAAAAAGTTACATTTACAACCATGTATCTCGATGATGGGATGATCTCCACTCCTGCATTAGCTCTCAATTTGGCTAAGCAGGAGATCATCAGGATGGGAATGATCGTCAGAACCATGCATTCACTGATCCTTCCCCCCTTTCTCCATAAGGATACCTCTACATTGGATAAGGTCTACTTACACGAACAAGAGGTAGATTATCTGCGCGATGCCATCAAGGATTATCTATTGAAGATCAACAGGGAACCCATTAGCAGTAAGCGGGCAAATGAATCGTTCCAGATGCTATATTCTATGAATGAATTTGAGAAGATAGCAGACACCATTTCAGGAAGTCTGGCCAACAGGGCGGAAAAATGGGTATTAAAGGAATATGTGTTTTCCGAAGATGGAACGAATGAGCTGACCAAGTTTCATCAAAAGATAGACAAGCAGCTGAAACGGGCCATTGTGGTTTTTGATGAGACCAACCTGCAGAAGGCTACGAAGATGAAATCGAAGCATAAGGAGTACCGCAGCCTTTCCAAGGAGTTGGAGAAACAACACTATGGCAGAATCCTGGAGGGAATGAAAGAATCTCTGGAGAGCAGTAAGACACACCTGGAGATCCTTGCCCTTTTCAGCACCATCGATAGTCATGCCACCAACATAGCCAGAATTGCCCTGGACTGGAATCAAAAGTCGTAATGGAAATGATGAGAGGATTAAAGAGGTATTCCAGAGCAGCAACCATCGACAGGATCAATGAATTTGCATCCCAGGGAATCCCGTTCGTATTTCTGATCAGTTTTGACGCGGATAAGAACATTGTGGCTACACCTTCCGAGGCCGCAGAAAATGGATTCTATCTTGAGATGCCGGCAGTGAAGAACCACTCATTCGAAAGTATACCCTGCCATTCCATTCAATTTACGAAGCACCCTGTCGATCCGGTGAGGTATGAGAAAGCCTTCAACATCGTAACGAGTGAAATCCTTTATGGGAACTCTTTTTTACTCAATCTCACCTTTCCCACAGCCATTGAGACGAATTATTCACTGAAAGATATTTTTATTTGCAGCCATGCACCCTATAAGCTTTTCCTGGAAAACGAACTGGTCATCTTCAGTCCGGAAAGATTTGTACGAATCAAAGGGGAAACCATTTCATCCAATCCCATGAAAGGGACCATTGATGCCCGTATACCCGGAGCACACCGGTTGCTCACGTCAGACCGGAAGGAGGATGCAGAACACCACACCATCGTTGATCTGATAAGAAATGATCTGAGTACCATTGCATCCCAGGTGCGGGTAAATCGGTTCAAATACATCGAAAGGCTGAAGACCCACCAGGGAGAGCTTCTGCAGATGAGTTCCGAAATATCCGGAAAGCTTCCTGACGATTTCAGGAAATCACTTGGAGATAAACTGTTTATGATGCTGCCGGCAGGTTCCGTGAGCGGCGCTCCAAAAAGAAAGACCGTTGAGATCATCAAACGTGTGGAGAACTATCAGCGAGGATACTATACCGGGATCTTTGGCCATTACGATGGAGAGGATCTGGAATCAGCGGTGGCCATCAGATATATAGAGAGGCAGGGCGAGAAATTGGTCTTTAAAAGCGGAGGAGGTATTACCTTCCAGAGCGACTGGAGGAAGGAGTTTAATGAACTGCAACAAAAGGTCTATGTCCCCATATTTTGAAACCATCAAACTGCTGGATGGAGTAATCAACAACATCTCCTATCATCAGGAGCGTTTTGAAAGAACACGAAATCAGGAGCTGGGTATAAAAAAGCACCCTTCACTCACCGAAATCATTCAAATCCCTGATGGACTGGACCGAGGCCTGTACAAATGTCGGGTATTGTACGGAGAGAAGATCGAACGGATTGAATATGAGCCCTATACAGTGCGTGAAGTTCGATCGCTGAAAGTGGTGAAATCGGACACTATTTCATATGGTTTTAAACTGACAGACAGAAGTGAACTGGAGGCGCTGTTCCACCAGCGGGAATCCTGTGATGATATCCTGATTGTGAAGAAAGGATTTGTTACTGATAGTTATTACGCCAACCTGGCCCTCTGGGATGGAGAGGGATGGGTTACTCCGGATACTCCCCTCCTGCCTGGAACCATGCGGGCTTCCTTACTGTTCAAGAAAGAACTAGAAGTTCGACAGATTACTCTGGAGAACCTGGGTAATTACCAAAAAATCAGGCTGGTTAATGCTATGAATGACCTTAAAGAGGGACCTGAAATAGAGATGAAAAACGTATCCTATTAACTATTAAAGTATTTATATTCATACAGTTCTAAACTACAAGATCATGCAATTACATCGTTCATTCCAGCTAATCGTAATCCTGTTTCTGATCACAACACCCCTTGTCGCGCAGGTAACGAATCAAGAAAAACTTCCTTATCTCATGGCAGAACTCACCGCTCCTGATTTCATAAAAGCTGTAGAGCTTGCAGAAGGAACCTGTGTTATTCCTGCGGGTATCATGGAAAAACACGGAGCACACTTACCGCTCTCTACCGACCTTTTGCTTGCCAGGGAGATTTCATCTAGAGCTGCAGAACTTGAATATACTCTGGTTTTCCCTGAGTATTATTTTGGGCAGATCTTTGAAGCAAAACATCAACCAGGTACCATAGCCTATACCCCAGAGCTCATATGGAAGATCCTTGAAGAGACTTGTGAAGAGTTATCCCGAAACGGTATCAAGAAAATAGTCATTGTAAACGGTCATGGAGGGAATAATCACTTCTTCTCCTACTTTTGTCAGAGTCAGCTGGCCGCCCGAAAGGATTATCTGGTGGTATTTTTTCAACCAGATGACAGTGAAATCAATCAAAAGATCAATCCATTGCGTGAAACCAGTTATGGTGGACATGCAGACGAAGTGGAGACCTCCATGGTTTATGCCATCCGGCCTGACCTGGTCCATGCCAACAGGGCTGGAACTCAGTCGGGCGAAAGCCTGGGACGGTTGTCCCACATGCCCTACACATATACCGGCATATGGTGGTATGCAAACTATCCTAATCACTATGCAGGAGATGGATCTTCCCCACAGAAAGAGATTGGCGAATTGAAGCTCAACAGCAGAGCTAAACAGTTATCCCACCTAATTAAAAAGTTAAAAGAGGATGACTCCATATTCCATCTGCAGGAGAGATTTGACAGGGAAGCAGAAAACCCCTTAAAAACAGAACAATAAGAGAGTCACAGGATTAGAGACTCCACTATTTTCACCGAAGTCTCAATAAAATTCACACATTTTTTCTCCTTAATCTGCTCATCCTTGAACTTTGCAGATCCTTCGGGTGTATTCAGGTCGCATCCTATCAGATCCATACAACGGGTAGTCCCGTGGTCCACTTTGAACCTGTCGAGGAGTTCTTTCACCAAATCGTAGGTAAAAGTCTGCAATTCATCGTTTTTATTCACCTGTTCTCCCTTCATCATTCCCAGCACCATAATAGCCCCTGTGATCGCACCACAGGTTTCCTGCTGCTTTCCCATACCTCCCCCAAATCCGGCACTTATTCTTTTGGCCAGTTCTTCACTGTATTGAAGATCATCGGCATAGGAGAGTAAAACAGATTGAGCGCAGTTGCAACCGGAAAGAAAATGTGATGTAGCCTTCTCTGAACGTTCCATGGGATGCGTGATAGTTGTACTGCAATTTAAGAAATTCTTACCGGACGAGGGATATGGGCAAGGTAAATTTGAGAAATAATGCATCGGCCTTAGCCAGCTCCCCCATCAGTTCAGCTACCTGATCGTGTGAATAGATCAGATACACAGCACCAAAAGGTGGTCTGAATCGCCAGCCAGCCATTCCATAGAAATAGACCTTGGATTTACTGGTGCTGTTTTGAGCAAATACCCTGATCCATAAATCTTTATTGAAATTGTAGTTCAATGAGAGGACATTAATAAAAGTGGAAAGGTTATCTTCGTCGGGTGTAAACCCGATCAGGTCTCCACTATACTGCACCGCCATTTTTTCAGTGATCTTTAATCGGCCACCCATGGAAAGCCTCCTAAAATTCCTGTCAAAATTACTACCGAAAGAGTACCCCAGTGTGCCATGACTCCATTCTGCTGTATTGTATCCAAGTTCTATAGTATGTCGATGATTATAATACTGCTTATCAAATAGTTTATATTCGTTATTGAAACTGTAATTCAGAGAAAATCTGTTCTGGAAATAGAACTCGACCTGTTCAGTGATGTACCTGCTTCTGAGATCTCCGGTAGTACGGGCCCAGAAGAAATTATTCCTCGACTCCACCTCAATGTACTGAAAAACCGAATTTCTCAGCCACCAGCGATAACTCAGATCGCTGTCCACCTCTCTCCTGTCATCATCCACCACGTATCCGGTCTGATTGACATTTTCCTGGAAGTTTTCTCCCATCTCCGTATACCTCACATGCATGTGATAATAATTGGTCTCTTTGGCAAACCTGACAAACCATGCACTGTGGGACAGCAAATCGCCAGGTACACTGGCAACAAACTGTCCGGTTAGTTTCCACGTCTCTCCCAGATTCAGCACATAATCGCCACTTATGGAGGTAGTAAAACTGGAATCATTTCGTCGATCCACTGCCGTTATACCCACAGTGGAAGATTCCAGGAAATCCCTTTTCACGCGTGCAGTAGTGAAAAAAGATGGAGGTTCACCCTCATCGGAAGATTGTAACGTTCTTACATTTAGGGTATTAAAGTTATATTTACCCGCTTTTCCATTTACCTTTGCTCCATATAATATATCCTGTATTCGTCTGGAATAAAAAGTTTTGATCCGCGTCCGGTACATTTCATTGCCCTCCTGGAAGAAGAGTCGTTTTTCAGGATAGTTCAGCTCATACCGGGTAAGGTTGATCTTTTCCTGATCAGCCTCAACGGTAGCAAAATCTGGATTAACGGTCCCATCGGCAGTTATGTTGGGAGTCATTTGCCACTTTACATCTACTCCTGCATCCGGCCTTACTCCGTTCTTCACTTCTGAAAGATCATTATTCTCAAGTCTGAGCGAGGCATAAGGAAACAGAGTCAGTTTGCCACGGGAAGTAGGTGGTGAAATCCCGGTCAGTTTACCTCCCTGGGAGATCCTGAAGTCATCGGTCAACAAGCCAGACCAGTATACAGTCTCAAAATTGCTCCTAAGGATTCTTCCGAAATTCACTCCCCAGGTGTCGTTGCCGGGTTTAAACTGAAGACTTTTAAACGGAATAGCTATCTCTGCACTCCAACCATTTGAGTGAATGGTGGAGGCACTTTTCCACTCGGCATCCCAGTTAATATCGATATTTCGTCCGTCATCATTGATACGGAAATCGGTCTGGGTCCCCAAAGGATTGGTCCAGAATCCATAGCCGGACCGGTTATCATGGTAGGGATCGATAACCAGCACAAAACAGTCATCCCCTTTCGTAATTGCATCACGGTTCAACACTTTCGCCAGCACCTCCTCAGTCTGGTACATATTAACACTTACGTAAACGTACCTGTCGTCATACCCAATATAGGCCACCGTGGTATGAGAAGCCGCTTCGCCGGGTGAGGGCTCCATCTGAACAAATGATATGGCCGAATCGGCTTCTGACCAACGCTCAGGTTCATGTACTCCATCGATGGTAATGGGACTCTCCATCCTATAGGCTTTTATAGAGCGCTGTCCTATTGCATCTGCAGCAGAGATAGTAAAAACAAGTATGAACAGTACGATCACTCGAATCATATGAGAAACAGATGTCAGAAATAGATTAAACTTATAAAAAGATCACGTGATGCCACCAGAAAAATTAATAATTCCTACCTTTTGAATAGCAAACCTCAAACTTAATCATCATGTACAGAGCTTACCTCTTAATGTTCCTTCTTGTCACCACCTGCAGCGCAACATGCCAACAGCCGACAAATACGCCTCCTGAAGGAATGATAATGATCCCCGGGGGTACTTTTTTGATGGGGACTAATGATCACCAGCAATCTGCATCACCCAAACATCTTGTTTCCCTGGATTCATTCTACATGGATATCTATGAAGTTACCAATGCACAGTATGACCACTTTTGCATGGCTACTGGACATAATCTCCCTGAATTCTGGGGTATGGAAGTATTTAAGTCTGGTTCAGATTTCCCGGATCACCCTGTGATCGGTGTGAACCATTCTGACGCTACCGCATACGCAACCTGGGCCGGGAAAAGACTTCCAACCGAAGCTGAATGGGAATATGCAGCCCGAGGGGGAGAGGTTGAGATATCCTATTATTTTGGTGATGATGCAGATCACCGGTATGCCAGATATAATGATCCGGAATCCGCCAAGTGTCCTGTTAAAACAGGCTCCTATCCACCGAACGGGTATGGATTGTATGATATGTCGGGAAATGTATGGGAGTGGGTAAGCGACTGGTTTAATGAGGATTTCTACAAGGAATCCCCAGAAAAAAACCCTACCGGTCCTGACCATGGAAGTTTCAAAGTCTTTCGTGGAGGAGGGTGGCATTCGGGTCCAGGTTGCATAACTGTTCACAGACGAAATGCGCTACCTCGGAATTGGGTAGATATTGGAGGAGGTATTCGGTGTGTAAAAGAGATCAGGTAGACAACGGTGATCTCAGGACAAGGACAGCTCCTTTGTAAATAATCAGGGATGCGATGCTAAGAATGATATGGCTAATGTCGTTGTGGTTGAACCATGGACTCACTCCCCATTCATAACTGAACACAAATGCGGATATAATACCTAATCTAATAGCAGCCATAAACCTAACCACTCCCTTGCTTCCGGTTTTTTTATGAATATAATAACTGAGTGTCCCCACTATCACAACCATCCCAAAAATGGTATAGTATTTAACCGGTGAAAAGACGACGGCCCACACCGTATAAATTATAGCAAAAGAGAGGATCAATACATTGATGATCCCAATCCATCTTGTGAGCCCGGGTCGCACCAGAGGCTTGGCCAGCTCTAGAAGTGCGTGGGCTAAAAATGCTATAGAAATAATAATCAGTATCCACGATACCAATTGCCATTCGGGCCTGAGTCCGTAAAGGAATGCATGACCCAGGATTCCCCCGGACAAAGCTCCCAGTCCCAGAGTGAGGAAATAGTATGTAAAGAGCCGCTTAATCCTTCCGGGAGAATTGAGATGTCTGATTCTGAAAAATGCATAGAAGCAGATAGCGGCCAATAGCAGGTCGGTTACTACAGTTGTGGGTTCATCAATCCTCAGGTCTCCTATTTCAACAGAGGGTATTATGTTGTATAGTAGCACGGTCAAATTTACTATTATTATTATAATCATATCTTTATTGTAATTAACAATACACTTCACTATGAAACAGATAAACTTCACACTAACAGGTATATTCCTGATCTTGCTCTCTTGCAGCGATTCGCGAGAATATGAGCTATTTGCCAGTCAGGTAGATTCACAAAAGTCCTTCTTTGAATCGATGAAGACCAATCGGCAATGGCCCTCCTACCGGGGCTATTTCGCATCAGGGTATCTGGATAATGTCCACTTACCTGACAGTTTCAATGTGGAGAGCGGATTCAATATAAAATGGAATTTAGATATTCCAGGCCTGGGACTCTCCTGCCCGGTGATCTGGGATGATCGTGTTTTCATTACTACCGCAGTGAGCGACAAGGATACAGAGGGCTATAAGATTGGTATGTATGGTGATATTGAACCTGTAGACGATAACTCGGAACACATTTGGAAGGTATATTGTATTGATAAAACTTCCGGGAAAGTCGTGTGGAAGCGCAATGCAAATAAAGGTATTCCACAGGTAAAACGCCATCCCAAATCATCCCACGCCAATACGACGATTGCCACCGATGGTTATCACGTGATTGCATTTTTCGGTTCGGAAGGGATCTATTGTTATTCAGTGGATGGAGACCTGCTATGGGAACGCCAATTCGGGCGTATCAACTCTGCCTGGAATCGGTATCCGTCTGCAGAATGGGAATTCTGCAGCTCACCGGTCATCTTCCAGGATAAGGTGATCATCCAGGCTGATGCCCAAAATACAGCTTTTGTAGCCGTACTTGACCTCTACTCCGGGAAAACCATATGGAGAAAGGAGAGGGATGAAATTGCCGGATGGTGCACACCCAACATTTATTTTGATGGGGAAAAACCGAGAGTGGCGGTAAACGGGTATAAACACCGGGGCGGTTATGACCTGAATACAGGAGAAGAGATTTGGAAAATGGAGGGTGGAGGAGATATTCCGGTCCCCACACCCATTGTCTGGAAAGACCTGATCTATTGCAACAGTGCCCATGGCCGGCATTCTCCATTGATGGCCATAAAAAACAGCGCTGCGGGTGAAATCCCGTATCCTGAAAGTGAATCGGATCCCGGAGAAGATTTTGCCTGGTTTTACGATCGATCCGGGGCCTATATGACCTCTGTGATGGTGTACGATAGTCTGTTGTACCAGTTGCGCTGGAATGGAAATCTTTCGTGTTACGATGCACGAAGCGGGAAACTTATCTATCAAAAAACGGTCAACCCATCCAGTTTCATTGCATCCCCGGTGGCTGCAGATGGCCGGATTTATATGGTATCGGAAAAAGGCGACCTCTATATTGCCCGCACAGGAAAAGAGTATGAATTATTACAAAAAATCCCCCTGGGTGAAGTCTCGCTGGTAACCCCGGGAATAACCGACGGAATGATCATCTTGAGGACTGCCGGAAAACTGATCGCAGTCTCCGAAACATAATCTCTGCACAACTGATGAATAAGGCAGCTATCTATACGGTCACACTAATCATTCTGTTGTTTGGCGGCTGCACCAATAATGCCTCACAAGTTACCCCGGCTGAATCCGATCCTGAGGCAGAAAAGCTATTTCTGAAGAATCTGGAAACCCATCGTCAGTGGCCTTCTTTCAGGGGATATTATGCCCGAGGATACCTGGATGATGTCAATCTGCCCGACAGGTGGGATATACACACCATGGAAAACGTGAGATGGAAGATCCCCATTCCTGGATTGGGACTCTCATGCCCGGTTGTTTGGGATGAAATCGTGTTTATCACTACTGCAGTAAGTGAGTCGGATCAAGCAGGAATTAAGACCGGAATATACGGAGATGGTACATCTGTGGAAGATGAATCTGTACACCATTGGGTTCTGTATGCCATTCACAAATCCAGCGGGGAAGTGGTGTGGAAAAGGAGAGCACACAAAGGTATTCCTGAAGTGAAACGACATCCCAAATCATCTCATGCAAATCCAACTGTTGCCACCGATGGAAAACATGTGATCGCATTTTTTGGCTCAGAAGGGATTTACTGCTATGACTTTAAAGGAAATCTGATATGGGAAAGGGATTTTGGCGTGCTGATGTCCAGTCCCCGCGGTGCAGATTGGGCCGAGTGGGAATTTGCCAGCTCACCGGTAATATACCAGAACCAGGTGATTATCCAGGCCGATGTGAAAGAGCACTCCTTTCTGGCAGCTCTCGATCTGGATTCCGGAGATATCCTCTGGAAGCAAAAAAGGAACGATTGGCCCGGCTGGAGTTCTCCTAACATCTATTACCACCAGGGAGTTGCACGAATTGCAGTAAACGGCTATAAACATCGTGGAGGCTACGATTTCAAAACAGGCAAAGAGGTATGGCAAATGTCGGGAGGTGGAGATGTACCCATACCGACACCGGTTCAGTACAAGGATCTGATCTTTTTCAATAGTGCGCATGGAAGGAGTAATCCCATTCTGGCCATTAAGACCGGGGCCCGTGGAAATATCAGATATCCGGTAAAAGAGCAAAAGGACGCTTCAGTTGCCTGGTATAAAGCACGTGGGGGATCTTATATGCAGACTCTCCTTATTTATAAAGGATTATTATACAACATGAAATGGAATGGAAACCTGGAGTGTTTCGATGCCACTACAGGTGAACAGCTGTACAAGGTGACCGTAGATACCGATAGTTTTATCGCCTCTCCGGTAGCTGCTGATGGCAAGATCTATGTAGTCAGCGAGAAGGGGGAGGTCCACATTATTGAAGCAGGTCCCGATTACCGATCCATCAACTCCTTTTCGCTGGGTGAAATCTCTTTGTCAACTCCTGCCATTACAGAGGGTATGATCATCTTCAGGACAACCGGTCACCTTATTGGAATCTCCAGCATTGAGGACCCGGCTTCACATTCACGTTGAGGATTCCGGTAACTGGTTGGAAAGTTTAGGTTCGTAAAACACTTATGTGATGTCTAATCTTTCAACACTCATTCTGGTCATCTTTCTTTTCACATGTGGCTGTCAGCATGAAGAGCCTGATAAATATACTCCGTGGAGTGACAGCAAGAAAGAGAAGTACGCTACACCTGAGGAAGGTACCTACCTGAAACCTGTGGCCTATTCCCTTTTAATTCAGATCAATAAGGCTATAGAGGATCCCGATGCCTATAGAAAACAGTTTGAGTGGATGATCCCGCTCTTCGCTGTACCTCAGAAAAGGCTCGTAGACACAGCTATTTCACACATGGATTGCAACGTCCCGGTGCGGATCTATTACCCTACGAGAAAAAGTTTGCAAGGGAATCAGCCAGTCACCCTCTTTTTTCATGGAGGCGGGTTTGTTAAAGGGAGTGTGGAGGACTACCATGTGATGGTTAGTAAGCTGGCAAAGGTAACTGGGAACATCTTTATTTCGGTGGATTACAGGCTTGCACCCATACATCCGTTTCCTGCAGCAATTGAAGATAGTTATGCAGTGTTGCATTGGGTGCAGGAGAATGGTTATCAGATTGGGGCAGATACCACCCGTATCTCTGTGATGGGCGATAGTGCCGGAGGAAATATTGCCACAGTGCTGGCACTGATCTGCAGGGATAACCAGAGGCCCCAGCCCATATGCCAGGTATTGATTTATCCAGGAGTAACCTTTGTTGATGTTGACTATCCATCCAGAATCTTTTTCGGCAAAACCTCCCCAATAAATTATGTGCTAAGCGAATCTTTTCTCAGGAAGGTAAAGCTCCAATATATGGGAGAAGAGTCCAACGAGAGGAACCCTTATCTATCCCCAATAGAAGCTGAACTTACCCATGAGCTCGCCCCTGCCCTGATCATCACAGCAGAGTGTGATCCCATAAGAGATGATGGCAAATTTTACGCTCAAAAGCTTAAAGCTGTGGGCGTTGAAGTGATTTATTCGGAATATACGGGAATGATCCATTCTTTCATGAGCTTCCATATGGTCCTGAATGATGCCCTGGATGCCATGAAGGAGATCAGGGATTATCTTGAAAGTAAATAATTTCGGAACCTCCCCATAATTGAACATTTGAATCATTATATTTGCTGAGCCTAGGAATCAACCATGATTGGGAAGTATCTCTTAATTTCTTTACGAACTCTTAAGAAAAATCTCCTCTACTCACTTTTTGTGATCGTAGGGCTTGCCATAGGTATCACCACATTTCTTTTCACTATCCAGTGGTCTGCCTGGCACATGAGCTTCGACAGGAACTACCCGGGAAAAGATTACATCTACAGACTCACTTTCGAAGAGAACAAAGAGGGGTTTTATCGCCATACAGCCAGGATCCTTCATGGGGAAGCACTTAACGAAATTGTGTTTACCGATATGCTTGCAGGGATAGAAAAAGCAGGACGTCTGGCACCATTCAGGAAAGCCACTTTTCGGATCGATGAGGACTCCTTTTACGAACATTTTGCATACGATTGTGATCCGGCATTTCTTGAGATCTTTCAACCGGAAATAGTATTGGGAGAACGAGATGATTTGCTGAAGGAGCCTTTCACAGCCATTTTAACTGAAACCACTGCCAGAAAGTTTTTTGGGTCAGAGAGTCCCATAGGAAAATCCTTTGAGTTGATCCATCAATTTAATGTGCAACCCATCCCCTATACAGTGGCTGCAGTCATTAAAGATTTCCCCAAAAACTCCCATTTCAAAATTTCAGTACTCACAGCCTTTGAAAATCCAACACAATATACAGGAACAGGATGGACCTATTTGAAACTGGGTCCATACAGTGATCCTCAGGATATGGAGGAGCATATCAGGCAGCACCTGATTGAGCATGTGGATCCGGAATATAACCAAGGGATTTATCCCCGCCTTCAACCGGTGACCGCCATACATCTTCACTCCCACAAAGCAAGGGAGATACAACCCAATGTCCGGTTCCGAACCGTATTGATCCTGGGGATAACTGGTATGTTGGTTTTCTTCCTGGCATGGTTCAACTTCACACTGCTTTCGTTCAGCCAGAATCAGCTTAATATTCATCGCTTAATAGTGCAGTGGCAAATGGGAGCTGGCAGGAGAGTTTTTTTCAAACAGTTTCTAGTGGATAATTTGTTCATCGGAAGCATATCCCTGATAGCCGGGATCCTACTCACACTGCTTCTTGTCCCCACTATACAAAATCAGGGAGGCACCTATTTGTTTGAAGACACAGGGGTAATCATCTATTCCATGCTGCTGCTGCTTCTGTTGATAGTTGCCAGCTCACTGTTTACCTCTATGATCTCCATGAACAGATTGTACCGTCATCTGCAGCATAAATACCTCTCCTCCAAAGTAGGTGCCCCGCCGGATACCACAGGTAAAAACTTCTTTATCAGAGCAGTCATCATGGTGGAATTCATCATCACTTTTGTCATGATCTCCAACCTGTTTATGATCTCCAGACAGACCCATTTTGCCATGTCCAGCCAGTTGGGTGCAGCTCACCAGGATGCTATTCACCTGGATAACCTACACCGGACCATTGTAGACAAGTATGAAGTTTTTAAGGCCAGGATGCTGGAAGATCCGAGTGTAGCCAATGTTACCGCAAGTATGGAAGAGCCAACAGGTGAAGCTATGGACGCCAATACCTTCGAAATCAATGGCATCGATGAAGGTGAGAAGCAGCTTTTTTTGTTCCCTGTGGATCAGGAGTTCTTCAGATTCTACGACCTGGATGTTCTCTATGGAAGAGACTTTCCCCTTCAGTATGAACCTGAGGATTCCACGGAGTACTATGTATTGAATGAGACAGCAGCCCGAATGATCACCGACAACGTGGAGGAGTTGTTGGGACAAGAGTTGACCCTGGACTTTTTCTACCCCGGATTGATCTGGCCCGGACCTATCACCGGCATTGTGGAAGACTTTCACCTCTCCGGACTGGATTATGAGATTACACCCATGGTCATCTTTCCCAAATATACCTGGTTGTACTGCTTCTCTATCCTCCCCTCCGAGGATCCTGGTCCCGTTATGGCACATCTGAGAGAGGTATGGGAAGAATTGTTCCCTTCGTTACCCCTGGAGTACAAGCTCTCCTCCTCCCTGATCGAACAATTGTATGAAGCCGAAATTATTCAGATCAGAGTGATGCTTCTGCTTAGCATATTGTCCATTACGATAGCCGGAATGGGACTATTCGCACTCAGCGGCTTTTTCATGCAGAAGCGGATCAAAGCTGCCGCATTAAGAAAGATCAATGGTGCCAGGATCCACCAGATCATATGGCCCGAACTTCTCTTCTATCTATGGCTGGCTCTGATATCATCAGCACTTTCGATACCAGCCTCTTATACTCTCATTGAAAGATGGTTACGTAATTTTAAATATAGAACCGAAATACCGGTCTGGATATTTCCAGCCTGCGTTGCAGTTCTGGTTGTTTTCAGCTGGATTGCTGTATTTTATCATACATGGAGACTGGCCAGGACCAATCCGGTGGTCTTTATCAGAGAGCAATAACATGGTACAAGCATATCAATATAAATCCATCATCCAGGAGGTACCCAGAATCAGACAGGACCTTCATGATTTGTCAGCACTATGGGCAATACCTGTTTCAGAACTCAATCAGATCAGGGTGATCACAGAGGAGCTTTTTTCCAATATCGTCAGGTTTGCCTATGAGGATGAAGCCGAACACCTGATTGAAATACAGCTTAGCAAATCGAAGGATGAAATCACCCTGGAAATTATCGATGATGGAATCCCTTTTGATCCAGAGACTTATCAAGCTGGATCCGTTTCCGATCCGGCAGCATCGGATGCCGGAGGTATGGGTTTAACTCTGGTGAAAACCTTTTCTGATGGGATCTCTTACTCCAGAACAGCGCACAAAAATCACTTGGTCATCTCGAAAAGGTTAAAAAGTCACCTATAAAGGTGAAAATAGAAAATCTCATTTGCCCAAGATTTGTTACATTTGGCTGTTTCATAGTCATACATTCTACATTTATTTAGCCTTACTGATGAAAAACACTAATTATTCAACATGGCAACTATGGTCACTTGTAATCTTAAGAGTGGCAATCGGTTGGCATTTCCTATACGAAGGAATTACAAAATTGCTAAATCCAGACTGGTCTTCATTGGGATATTTGATGGATTCCAAAGGAATGTTTGAAGGTCTGTTTCACTCTCTTGCAGGCAATGCTGCTTTACTCAACGTAATGGATTTTTTAAATGTGTGGGGGCTGATCCTTATTGGCGCCGGACTCATTGTGGGTCTGTTTACCAGAATAGCAGCCATTGCAGGCATTGTACTTCTGGCATTCTATTATCTCTCTCATCCGGCTATTGTTGGAGTAACCTACGCCATTCCAAGTGAAGGAAGTTATCTATGGGTGAATAAAAACCTGATAGAGCTACTTACCCTCTGGGTATTGATCCTATTTCCCACCTGGACTGTAGTGGGTGTAGACCGGTTTATATTAAACAAGAAATAGCATTCTTTCATATGGCAGAAAAAGAAAACAGTTCAACAGGTAACAACATGAAAAGAAGGGATTTATTGAAAGGACTGGCTACTGTGCCAGTGTTGGGCGCTTTTGCTTATGGTACCTGGAGAAAGAGGCGTCAGGACCATATTCGAAGTCATAAGCTTATCAAGGAGCTCAATATGAGCAGCGGCAGCATTGATTATACACCCTTTAAACATGATGGTCAAACCATAAGACTGGGTATAATCGGACCGGGAGGCAGAGGTGGTTATCTTATGAGGTCAGCTGGTTTTGTCGACCCGATAACCATCCAGCAATGGAAAGATAATGCTGAGAAAGATCCCCGCAATAAAGTGTATGAAGACTTTCTCAGGCAGGATGACCTGAATGTGGAGGTGACAGGTGTTTGTGACCTGTTTGATTCAAATGCTGAACGCGCTATGGAAGCTTCGGCCAATGTGGGCAGAGAAGGTGTCGGGGGAACGATGGGTAAAGCAGCCAAGCGCTACAGGAATTATAGGGATTTGCTGGCTGCCGATGATATCGACGCCGTGATTATAGCTACTCCTGACCATTGGCATGCACAGATTACCGTTGATGCAGCCAAAGCAGGTAAGCACGTATATTGCGAAAAAGGACTCACCCGTACGCTGGATGAAGTATATGCTCTCCGTGATGCGGTTAAAGAAAGTGGCATTGTCTTTCAACTGGGGCACCAGGGCAGACAAACCGAAAGTTATATTAAAGCCAAGGAGGCGGTAGAGAAGAACCTGGTGGGGAAAATCAACCTGGTGGAGGTATGTACCAACAGAAATACACCCAATGGTGCTTGGGTTTATAACATCCATCCGGATGCCAACGAGCAGACAGTGGACTGGGCTCAGTTCGAGGAGCCGTGTGAAGTGAAACATCCCTGGAGCCCGGAACGGTTTTTCCGATGGAGATGCTGGTGGGATTACGGAACAGGCTTATCAGGGGACCTGTTAACCCATGAATATGATGCGGTTAATCAGATCCTGGGCATGGGAATCCCGGCCTCAGTCACCTCCTCCGGGGGAGTCTATTTTTACAAGGGCAAAGAACACTATGTGAATGAAGTGAGGGAAGTTCCCGACATCTGGAATGCAGTGTTGGAATATCCTCACCTGGATTTCACGCTTTTGTATAGTGCCTCTCTGGCCAGCAACCGCGATCGTGGAAAAGTGATCATGGGTCATGATGGCTCCATGGAGCTGGGTAACAGTCTTCGGGTATTTGCCTGCAGGGAAAGCACCAGGTATAAAGATCAGATCGAAAACGGACTGATCGATCCCAACGTGCCCATTTACACCTATATACCGGGTCGTAAAAATGTGGATTCCGTAGCCACCGCTACAGAGCAGTATTTCGCTAACCGTGGTCTGTTATATACATATCGCCACGGGCGCAGGGTTGACACCACACATCTGCATCTGGCCGAGTGGCTTGATGCTATCAGAACCGGGAAACAGCCTAGTTGCGATATTGATCAGGCCTTCGAAGAAGGAATCACAGCTGCCATGGCCACCATGGCCTATCGGGAGCAACGACAGGTGTTCTGGGACAAAGAGAATGAGAAGGTGATTTAGTGGGTGATCAGTGATCGGTGGCGATTATTTCTTTCAGGAGTTGATCCACTTGAATTGAATTTAATCCCGCGGTCATTAGCGGGTGATATAAGAGTCTGATCAATTCTTTATCAATCTGTGCATACTCATTTGTCTTAGTCCACGCGGATTGAAAAATACTCTCTATGTACATTGGCGAGTCCTTCGCTAAACCTAAGGACTGAGTGAGTTCCTCTCTTAACAGGTGTTTCTGTTCAATCAGGTTTGCTCGCTCAATATCCACATACATATGTCCCGAGTATATATGGTTGGCACTATTCCAATAGATATAGAACAAACCCCAATTTGAATTGACCAGATTCGATTCAGCTGGATATATGTTGGCATAGTTGCCTTTACCACCGAAATAGATATAATAATTTGCCTGTGCTGTATCGTCTACGATCTCAATCCTAAATCCATCCGTTGCTAAATCATTTATTTCATCCTTTATCTCCTCTAACTCATCAAACAAATCAGCAACTGGTTCTCCGCCTATGAATAGTTTCATCTCTGAATCCCATTTGCGGGTTACTTCACTTGCATTCCCAAACTCCATCCCCAGTGCAATTTCCTTAAAGTAATCGATCACACTAAGTTCGTAATGGGTATGCTCCCCACCGGTAGGATCATCGCCTTCAGAACAAGAGTAGATCCAGATCATCAAAAAGAGTATTACAGGAAGCAGTAATCTGCTATTCATTGATCTGATATGCATATTGCTCCAATTTCTCAAAGTGAAGGTACTATTTCTGAGTTTATTCTTCAATCCCGTGCATCCCCTGGTAGATATCCCTCAATATATAGATCTCCGTGTAAATCTGGAGCTCGGAACAATTAATATTGCACTTTATTTCCTGGTAGAGATACGATCTGAAAGCCTGAAGATCATCACCAGATAAGCCGGTAATGGAGGAAACACTCTCCAGGCTCAGAATTTCATCAAACCATTTTTGTTTATCCAGGTTCTTGTTGAGCCAATAGACTTTTCGGGCTGACTTAGCTTCTTTGTTGAAGTTGTAATAGAAGTAGGAAACAGGAGATTTCAACAAGAACAAGGGGCTCTTTAAATAGGCTTCATTCATTTCGAACGGTATATAATCGGGATCTTGCACAGGAAAACCCATAGATTCTCCCAGGCTCTTCTGGTTTGGCATTCCTATGAGTGCATCCTTAAAATCTCCATAGGTAGATCCCCACTCAAATACCTTTGCTTCAGGCAAGGGGTAGTATTTCCGTTTAACCGTTATGTGTTTTGTCAGCAGCAATAACCGGGCTGAAACCAGCGTGTCATGGTAAGCGATATTTCGGAGAAGGAGAGTATCCGTGGGATGAACCGGTATCCTGAAAATTCCAAGGCTGTCGGTCACACTTCCCTGATGGGAATTCATATTGACAATATGAGAGGCAGGAACAGGATGGTACCCCTCATCATATACAATTGCAGTAAGGATGTACACTGAATCGCCAGCCTGAGCCGATAGTGAGAGTCGGGATGCAGCCAGCAACAAACAAAACAGGAGTATGTTCCGGAAAGACATTAATCTAATGTATTTATTTAATTTTGGATCGGGGAAGCTTTTAACAAACCTTAACCATCGCTTTTTTTGGTTCTCCGTCAGATTGAACCAATTCATAACACAGATGTTATCTGTCAATAGAACAAATGGAATGACCAAAATTGTATTTCTCGATTCAGAAACCCTTGGGAAAGTGGATAATATGAAACTGCTGTCCAAGCTGGGTAAACTAGATATCTTCGATACCACATCTCCGGACCAGGTGATGGAAAGATGTCAGGGTAAAGAAGTTATCATTGTGAATAAGGTGGAGATGACCAAAGAGGTGATGAAACAACTTCCAGACCTGAGGTTAATCTGCGTCGCTGCCACAGGAGTAAATAATGTGGATCTGAATTATGCCGGAAACAATGGGATTGAAGTTAAGAATGTCGCCGGATATTCTACTGATTCAGTGGCACAGCTCACTTTTACCATGCTTCTGTATCTGATTAATAAACCCTATTACTACGACACATATGTGAAGAGTGGTGCCTACTCAAGGAGCAATTCATTTACCCACCACAATCTCCCCTTCTGGGAGCTGAAAGGTAAGAGAATGGGAATCATTGGATTGGGCACCATTGGAAGGCAAGTTGCACGAATTGCTGAGTCCTTTGGGATGGAGGTGATTTTTTACTCCACCTCAGGAAGAAACAACCATATCAACTATAAGCGATTTGAACTGGATGACCTGTTAAAGAGCTCTGATGTGGTCTCCATACATGCCCCTCTAAATGCAAATACCAGGAATCTGATTAATTATAAGAAGATAAAACTGATGAGACCGTGTGCCATCTTACTAAACCTGGGAAGAGGAGGTATCGTTAACGAGAAGGAGCTGGCGAGGGCACTGAATGAAAATCTCATTGGGGCAGCAGGCATCGATGTCATGGAACAAGAGCCCATTAATGCCGACAATCCCATGCTGAAACTGTTTGACAAAGAGAAAATCCTGATCACACCCCATATGGCTTGGGCATCCAAAGAGTCCAGGGAACTCCTCGTAGAGAAAATAGCCAGAAATATAGAACTCTACATGAAAAGCAAAAAAGCCTGATTATTTGATCGTACTCCCTGCTTTTATCAAC
>CAZURA010000059.1:0-29730 GCA_964622985.1 uncultured Bacteroides sp.
AGAAAGAATCTGCCATTTCTGGTCAGGCAGTCAGGATCTTGATGAGAATCTATGCGGTTCGTCCCCGAGATCAGGCCCCTTCAGCTGCACCTCCTGTTCCCCGAAGTGCCATAATATCCCGGTCAAACATATAGAGATTATTCTTGCCCAGGAGTTTTAATTTATCTATAATCGCTTTTACGGATGATTCCTCTTCAATCTGCTCTGTCACAAACCATTGGATCCAGCTCTGTGTAGTAAAATCACTCTCAGCAATGCACACAGCGACTATTTCGTTGATGGAACCGGATATGAATTTTTCATGGGCCAGTACCTTTTCGAACATCTCGAACACATCTCCAAAGTCTGTGGGAGGCTTTTCCACACCGGGAATAATTGCCACACCATCCCGTTCATTCACATATCTCACAAACCTCAACAAATGGAGTCTTTCCTCTTCAGCCTGGGCATATAACCAGTTTGAAACACCTTCAAATCCCTGATTCTCGGCCCAGGAAGCCATCGAAAGATAGAGCTGGGCGGAGTAATCCTCCTTCAGTATTTGCTCATTGAGTATCTCTTCAACTTTTTTTGGTAACATGGTAAATGAGTTAGAAAGTTAAAAGTTAAAAGGGTAAAGTTAAAAGGTAACTAGTTGACAAGAGGATTAGTGCTACATGTTCTCAATGATGGCAGTGCCAAATTCTGAACACTTCAGCTCAGTGGGATCATCCATTAAGCGTGCAAAATCATAAGTCACGTTCTTCTTCATTATGGCTTCCTGTAATCCTTTGATAATTGAATCAGCCGCCTCATACCATCCCATATACTGAAGCATCAGTACACCAGAGAGTATGACCGATCCCGGATTTACTTTATCAAGGCCTGCATATTTGGGAGCTGTACCATGTGTAGCTTCAAAAATAGCATGCCCTGTCTCATAATTAATATTGGCTCCGGGTGCTATGCCGATACCGCCCACGATGGCTGCCAGTGCATCGGATATGTAGTCGCCGTTCAGGTTCATAGTGGCAATGACCGAGTACTCTGCAGGACGAGTAAGGATCTGCTGCAGAAACGCATCGGCGATCACATCTTTAATCAGGATCTTACCAGCCTTAAGGGCAGCATCCTGTGCTTCGTTGGCTTTCTGTTTACCCTCGGTTTCAGCTATCCTGTCATACTGGTTCCAGGTAAATACCAGATCCCCGAATTCCTTTTCAGCCAACTCATATCCCCACTGTTTGAACTGACCTTCAGTGAATTTCATGATGTTTCCTTTGTGTACCATGGTCACTGACGGAAGCTTCTGACGAACAGCATATTGAATAGCAGCACGGACCAGGCGGGAAGTACCCTCCTTTGAGACGGGTTTAATCCCGATAGAAGCTGTTTCCGGAAATCTAATCGTTGATACGCCCATCTCATCCAACAGGAACTTCTTCACCTTCTCTCCTTCATCCGTCCCGGTCATCCACTCAATACCTGCATAAATATCCTCCGAGTTTTCACGGAAGATCACCATCTCTGTGGTGGAAGGATCCTTTACCGGTGAGGGTACCCCCCGGTAATACTTAACCGGCCTCAGGCAAACATAGAGATCGAGGATCTGTCGTAAAGCCACATTAAGGGAGCGGATTCCGCCTCCAACAGGAGTGGTTAACGGGCCTTTGATGGCTACCAGATGTTCATGAATGGTATCTAATGTCTCTTCGGGCAGCCATTTCCCCGAAAGGTTGTAGGCTTTCTCACCAGCATATACCTCTTTCCAGACAATTTTTCTTTTTCCATGATATGCTTTATCAACTGCAGCATCAATAACTCTCACCGATGCTGCCCATATATCCGGACCTGTTCCGTCTCCTTCGATAAATGGAATAATAGGGAAATCGGGAACTGTAATTTTTCCGTACTGATTAGTAATTTTTTCTCCGGTCATTTCTGTAAATACATTTAGGGTTATAGTTAAAATTATAAAAATCCATATTTGTGTTAATTATCAAAATCGAGGTTGAAATGAGTCTTAAGATATCCCAATTCCGGATTCTTCTTCATGAGAAAATCCAGTTTATCCTGATCGGTATATATTTTTCTTCCATTCTGCTCTACTTCAGCAACCTCAGTAACTATTTCCACCTGTGCCAGGTGGGTTGCATCTTTTATAAAATCAATCAGATGAGCCTTTATATTCTTAATGAAATTGTCTCGTTGAGCTTCACTATTTAGCAATATCACCACCGTGCCGTCGGCCTTTACCACAGGACGATTGTTCATCAGAGTACTGTAGATCCGGGGTTTGCTTTTTTCAACGGAAGCAGCATATCCGTTCCATGCTTGCAGGATGAGGTCCGGATCCACAGGCTTCTGTTCCCGGGTTCCCGGGGAACTCTCCAGGGTTTCGGATGCCTCTTGTTCCACAGGCTTCTCCGGAGTTTTCAAATTGCCGTGCAAAGTATCCTTTATGGATATGGAAGATTTTCTTACGATCCGGCTCGATCCATTGCCATTTTCGGGTAAAGTGGAGGGAACTGCACCCTCTTCGGGATCCACAGGCTTGGCCGGGGCAGGAGTCCCTGAAGATGCGGAAACAGGGGTTTGATCAGATGAGAGCTGTGAGGCAGGTTCAGGCGCCGGGGCAGATGAGGGCTGAGAGGCAGGCTCAGGCGCCGGGGCAGATGAGGGCTGTGAGACTGATGTAGAGGTTGTGGATGAAGATCCGGAGGAGGCAGGTGCAGAGGGAGCTGATGGATCACCATCACCTGCACCGGACCCGGCTGATTCAGTTACTGATTTTTTTTTTTGAACCTCAGTGAAGTTTGCCAGTTTCACCAGTGCCAGCTCAATGGTCAATCGCTGGTTCCTGCTGGCCCTGAACTGGATGTCGGCCTGATTGCAAATATCCAATCCCCCAAACAGAAACTGAAGGGGAACCTCCTTGGACTGTTCCAGGTATTTCTCCTTGATTCCAGCTCCAACCTCCATTAATTGTACCGTTTCAGGATTCTTGCACACCATAAGATCCCTCAGATGTGATGCATACCCGTTGATGAAATGACGAGCATCAAATCCTCTGACAAGCACCTCGTTTAACAGTAATAATGCAGCAGAGATATTGTTGTCCAGAAAATGCCTGGTGAGACTGAAATAGTATTCATAATCCAGGATATTCAGGTTTTTTATCACATCCTGGTAGGTAATCTTCCCATCGGAAAAGCTAACCACCTGGTCGAAAATGGAAAGTGCATCCCTCATGGCTCCATCTGCCTTCTGAGCCACCATGTGCAGAGCGTCTTCTTCATAATCAAGAGACTCCTTTTCCGCTATCTGCTTCAGATAGTCTACCGCATCTTCCACCTTAATCCGGTTAAAGTCAAAAATTTGACAACGGGAAAGTATCGTAGGTATAATTTTATGCTTCTCGGTGGTTGCCAACACAAACAGGGCATGTGCAGGAGGCTCTTCCAGTGTTTTCAGGAAAGCATTGAAAGCTGACTGGGAGAGCATATGGACCTCATCTATTATATATATGCTGTAGGAACCGATCTGCGGTGGGATTCGTACCTGCTCGGTCAGTGTCCTTATATCATCCACCGAATTGTTGGATGCCGCATCCAGTTCATGTATGCTGTAGGAACGATTTTCATTAAAGGACTGGCACGATTCACACTCGTCACAAGCCTCTCCATGCTCCGATATATTGAAACAATTAATGGTCTTGGCGAATATCCGCGCACAAGTGGTCTTACCTACCCCCCTAGGTCCGCTGAACAGATATGCATGTCCCAGATGGTTATTTACTATGGAGTTCTTCAGGGTAGTGGTGATGGATGGTTGACCAACAACATCATTGAAAGTGGCGGGTCTGTATTTTCTGGCCGATACAATAAACTTCTCCATATGAGCTGCAAAGATAGTAAACAAGTTAGAAAGTACTCAGTGCTCGGTGCCAAGAATTTATTGCCGAGTGGTTAGTTCCGAGTGCTTAGTGCTGAGCAATTAGTCCTCAGTAGTTCGTGCTCAGATATATAAAAACATGTTGTTTCTTTGCTGTTATTCAAAAACTTCCTACTTTTGCAGTCGATTTTTTAACCAATAATCTTTATTACATGTTGAACCAATACGAAACCGTTTTCATTTGTACTCCCGTTTTGTCTGAAAGTCAGATGAAGGAAGCGGTTAGCAAATTCAAAAAGGTGATCACCGGTAGCAAAGGTGAGATCGTCCATGAAGAGGATTGGGGCCTGAAAAAACTGGCCTATCCCATTCAAAAAAAATCCACTGGTTTTTACCATCTGATCGAATTCAGGGCAGAACCTGAATTAATCGCAAAACTTGAGACAGAATACCGCCGGGATGAACGCATTATCCGTTTCCTCACCATGAAGATGGAAAAATATGCGGTAGCTTACAGTGAGAAGAAAAGAGCAAGGAAATCAGCTGAACAAAAACAGGAGGACGAATAATGGCACAAGACAATTCTGAAATCAGATATTTAACTCCTCCCACGGTTGAGATTAAGAAAAAGAAGTACTGCAGGTTCAGAAAGAACCGCATTAAGTACATCGACTATAAAGATCCTGAGTTCCTGAAGAAATTCCTGAACGAGCAGGGAAAGATCCTTCCCAGGCGACTAACCGGTACATCGCTGAAGTATCAGAGAAAAATTGCAGTAGCCATCAAGCGTGCCCGGCACCTGGCTCTGCTTCCTTATGTAACCGATATGTTAAAGTAAAAGGAGGAACTTGAGATGAATGTGATCTTAAAGCAGGATATGCCCAAATTGGGACACAAAGACGATATCGTTGTGGTGAAAGATGGTTACGCCAGGAATTATCTGATTCCAAAAGGATATGCGATCAATGCCACAGCACAGGCGAAAAAAGTACACAAAGAGATCCTTCGTCAGCGTGCTCATAAAGAGGAGCAACTCAAGGATGCTGCTCTTCAGACGGCTGAAGAACTCAAAAAGGTGTCCCTGACCATTGGTGCCAAGACCAGTACGAAAGGAAAGATCTTTGGTTCAGTGAACACCATCCAGATTGCAGAAGCATTGACTGAGAAAGGATTTGAAGTAGACCGAAAGAGTATCTCAATCAAGGATGACCTGATCAAAGAGATTGGCAGCTACTCTGCCACCGTTAAGCTTCACAAAGAAGTATTGGTAGAGGTTCCCTTCGAAATCGTATCTGAATAATCAGATCTGATTTGGTGCGGGGAACACGCTAGAACGACTCAAACCGTCCGGATTCCGGGCGGTTTTTTTTATTGTACTGCAATGGTTTCTATCTCGATGAGTACGCCTAAAGGTAGTTCCTTTACTGCAAATGCAGCCCTTGCAGGTTGCTGCTCGGGGTAGTAGCCGGCGTATACCTCGTTCATCGCTTTGAAGTTATCCATATCGGAGAGCAGACAGGTGGACTTCACCACATGCTCAAAACCGTATCCTGCAGCTTCCAGGATATTGGTAATGTTTTTCATGACCTGCTCTGTCTGCTCCCTGATCCCTCCTTCCACCACCTTTCCGGAATCAGGATCAAGAGGTATCTGCCCTGATATATAAAGCGTTCCACCTATTTCAACTGCTTGAGAATAAGGACCCACTGCTGCCGGTGCTTTGTCTGTGTGAATGATCTTTTTCATGATCTGGTATGGGATTAAAAACTATCCTGCCACGCCTTTCTCTTGTTATACTTCAGATCAGACAGGATGGAGGATTTAGCGTTGATCTGGAAGTTATATGATTTATAGGATCCAAAGGGCACTACCGATATTCTCATCTCCCAGCAGTGCAGATCCCTGTAAATACTCAAGTTAGTTGTTGTGAACTCTTTTCTGTTCAAATCATATCCCGTATTAAATCCGATCTTCCAGTTGGGCGAGAGACTGAAATCGCCCGAAGCCCTTACAGTCTGCACGATTTTCGATTCATCCTTTGGTTTCGAATAACTGAAATTGTAGTCGACTCGAAGAGACCAGGGAATATCGAAGTCCACATAATCGCCATAGTAATCCTCATCCACATTGGGATCATATGAACTTTTGGGATCCCGGGTAGCACTACTGGGATCATTGAGCTGGGACTCCTTCTCAATGCCCGATCGATCAGGTCCTCCACCGGCTTTTGAATCTTGTTTTGACTTCAGTGAGAATCCTGCAGAGACACTGGCGTTGGTCAGGCGCAAAGGCTTACCGGTCTGCGCAAAATAGGTCTCCCTGACACGTGACTTGGATTCACTGTAGCCGAAAGGATCCATGGTGCCTCTGAAAGACAGGTTCAGTTTGTTTTTAAAGATTCGGGTAGATCCATTAAAGTTGATGGGACGCCAGGCCGGAGTGAGTGTATCGGTATGAAAAATATTGTAACTGGTACTGAAATTAAAATTGTCAATCAATTTCACTTTCTCCACTTCATCAATGGTATCCACCTTAGATCTCATTTTGGCCTCCAGGTTATTTCGAAGGGAAAAATTGAGGGAACCTGAAGCTCCTCTTGTGGTGGGCGTACCATAGATTTGATCCTCATAGATAGAATAGACCTGTACGGTATCCCCGTCCTCCTCATCGATGACGGCTCTGTAGTAATCGGCCTGTATAGCGGACATATCCGGCACGTAGGAAAAACTGGCCGTTGGTGTCATCATGTGCCTGATGGCCTCAAGCCTTCCGTCACCTGTAAAGGTGTACATCCCATATACCTTGGGAGCCAGTCCTGAACTGAAGCTTGGAAATAATGAATGCGCATAGGAGATCTTATTGATGAGGGTATCAGTCACTACGGCATCGCCCTGATCGGTGTGCCCGGAAACAAACTTGAACCTTTGTCTGGTATATAACATCCCGTTGTAATTGAGGGAAGGAGTAACGGCAAAGCTCTGCAACATGGGAGTTTTCCTGAACGGCTTAATACTGAGGCTCAGAGGTATTGAATGTTTGTAGCCGTTTTGCATATCATCCCAGACACTGCTCGTAAAAAGCAGCGAATCGGTGGTCCTGATCCTGTTCTCCAGCATGCTGGAATAGCTGAGCTGAATATCCTCATACCACCGTTTGGGTCCTGTTGCCACCTTTCGTTTGAATGGAGTGATCCTGGCCATGTTCAGGGAGACTTTGGGCAGCGTTAGGTTGACCCCCTTGGTATTGCTGTTTTGAGAATGGTTTAATGAAGCGCTCAGGTTAAAGGGGCTGTTGGGCCATGATTTAGTGTATGAGATACTGGACTGCTTCGTATTGGTCATCACACTATTGATGTTCCTGGTGTGGTTCTTATCATAGGAGGAGCTGGAGAGATTCACACTGGCTCTGAAGGAACTGGTGGGATTGGCCCTGGAATCCTGTGCATGACTCCACCCGATGGAATAGTCCTTGCTCACGTTATACAAACCCTCAATGTTCTTATACCCGGTGATGTTCTTGAAATACTTTACATTCAGATTACCACTGAATCTGTAATTTACTTTGTAATTGCTTCCCACTCGTACTCCCCAGGTACCATTGGTATAAATATCACCGGTGACCCGTAGATCCATATAGTCGTTCATGGCAAAATAGTATCCGCCTTCGCGCAGGTAGAATCCACGTCTCTGCTCCTCTCCATATTTAGGGATCAGTATTCCGGAGGTTTTGGTTTTGGAATTGGGGAAAAAGCCAAATGGGATCCCAATAGGAAGGGGGACATCTTCCAGTACGATGTAGGCAGGCCCCGAAACTATCTTATCACCTGGCATGCTGATCCCCTTGGTGATTGCTATATAAAAGTGGGGATGATCCGCATCACAGGTGGTATATTTGCCATCCTTCAGATGTACGTGTCCGCTGCGTTGCTTTTTAGTTTCCTCGGCATGCAGGTGACCACCCTCCTGTTCGGTGACCACCTCCTTAACATACGCCTTCTGACTTCTGAAATTATATCTTATCTCCTTGGATTTAAACGAGTTATTAGCATCAGTAAACACAGGTTTACCCACTACGGTTCCTGCCGAATCGGGCAGTCCGTACGCCACAACCAGGTTTTTGTCCATCTCGTACCGGATGTAGTCGGCTTCAAGCACAATATCCTGATAGGTGATTCTTCCTTCTCTATACAACTCTACAATCCCTCCATCCAGTGAGAAAACAAGTGAGTCAACTGCAGTATAAACTACTTCTGCTTCGATATCACTCTCCCTGGCCTGGGGCAGATGAAGGGTATCACCGGTAATGGAATCGACCACGAAACCATCTGACACAATGGGCCTTATAGTATCAGCAGTTATAGAGTCAGGTTGTTGCGCATGCAATATACCCCCTGCCGAAACAGTTAGTAAGATGATGAAAAATATCTTTTCCCAGTCGTAGAGCAATCTGAATAAACTTATATTTTTGTGCTAAATGCAAAGGTAATGCCAATTAATATAAAACGTTCATATCGCACGTTTCTTGTGTTAACAATTTTGGGTTTCGGTCTTACTGTATCTGAAGCTGAGGATGTAATTGAAGATCCGGCCAAAGGCATTCGCACAGTAGTTATCGATGCCGGACACGGAGGAAGAGATCCGGGTGCTGTGGGAAAGAGAGCTCAGGAGAAGGATATTGCCCTTTCCATAGCGTTGAAGGTTGGAGAATACATTGAAGAGAATATACCTGAAGTGGAAGTGATCTACACCCGTAAAACCGATGTCTTTGTGGACCTCTGGAAGCGAGCTGAGATTGCAAATCAAGCTGAAGCAGACCTTTTCATTTCCATCCATGTGAATGCTCAACCCCCACCTCGCACCTCTGCCAAAGGAACCCTTACACTGGTACTGGGACAGCACCGGGCGGATGAGAACTTTGACGTGGCAGTACGGGAGAACTCTGTAATCCTGTTGGAAGAAGACTATGAAACCATCTATGAGGGATTTAATCCGGAATCGACAGAATCCTACATCATGTTCTCCCTGATGCAGAAGACCTACTTCAGGCAAAGTATTGAATTTGGTGACTTTGTCCAGGATCAATTCAGAGAACGTGCTCAAAGGAGGGACCTGGGAGTGAGAGAACAAGGCATATTGGTCCTTGCTCAGACATCCATGCCCGGTGTGCTGGTTGAAACAGGTTTTCTTACCAATCCGGAAGAGGAAAAATACCTGATGACCGATTATGGACAGGAAATCATTTCCTCAGCCATATACCGGGGATTTAAAGAGTACAAGGAAGAGATCGATAAACGCAGTAACTTCACTGCTGTGGTCAGGGAAGAAACGGAAACCACAAAAGCGCCTGAAGTACCTTCCGAACTCAGCGGAATGCCCGACGATCAAATAGTATTCAGCGTCCAGATTGCTTCGTCAAAAAACAAAATCGCCACGGATCCGTCTTCCTTTAAGGGTCGGAAAGGGGTATTTATTGTAGAGGATAAAAGGTGGTATAAATACCTGTTGGAAAGAGAGGCCAACTACCATGTGGCTCTGGAAAAATGTGAGGAGGTCAAAAGTGATTTCCCGGATGCCTTTCTGGTAGCATCAAAAAGAGGCAAGCTTATTCCTATGAATGAGGCACTTATAGAAATAAACAGGTAGTATGAAGTTAAGCAACGAGGCGAAAATAGGAATCATTGGAATTGTAACCCTAGCTGTTCTGGTATGGGGCATCAACTACCTGAAAGGAAGGAATATCCTTGCAAGTACATATACCTTAAAAGCCTATTACAGTGAAACCAACGGTCTCGAAACCTCCGCTCCTGTTCTCCTGAACGGGGTTAAGATCGGGTTCGTACATGACATACTCCTCCATCCGAAAAACAATCCGCCCGTTGAGATTCTTATTAGCATTGAAAAAAGCTATCCGATAACAGAAGGATCAAGAGCTGTGCTATTCAGCGCTGACCTGCTCGGTACCAAAGCGATCCTTATTGAGTTGGCCGGAACAGACCGATATCTGGAAGATGGAGCCTCAATTTCCTCTTCAATCAAACCGGATATGCTAACGTCTCTGCAGTCGCAAATGATTCCTGTAATGAATCAGATTGGCACCCTGACTCACTCCCTGGATTCACTGGCTAAAAAACTGGAGGCCTTGATCGTAGCAGAATCGACCACCGAAACCATGCAACATCTCTCCTCCATTTCCCGTTCGATCAAATCATCACTGGAGCCCGGTGGTTCTTTGAACCAGAGTATCAGGAATCTTGAGTCGTTTACCGATATGCTTAAGAATCAGGAGAGTGAGATCGCTTCTTTTACTTCCCACCTGAACTCCATTAGTGAGGCCGTCGATAGCGCCGATATTTTGGTTCTCACTCAAAACCTGAGCTCTGTCTCCCATCAATTCAATCTCCTTATGGAAAAGATTAATTCCGGAGAGGGCACTGCTGGAAAGTTAGTACATGAAGAGACACTCTATTATCATCTGGATAGTCTCGCCATGGATCTGGATGCACTGATTCGAGACCTCACGAAAAATCCCCAGAATTACATTCATTTCTCCCTTTTCGGAAAATCCGGAGGTGAAAAGTAACGTTATTCTTATCACAACTCCCTCTCATATCCAAAAGCTGCATTAAACCAAATATTGAATTGGGGGACCTAAAATATTATCTTACAATTTATTAAGGTTATATTCTCAGTGAGAATATTTATCTTACTGACAATCAATCAGATAAAAAAAACAATATTTTTTCGATTTATAAATAATTGACATTAAAACCGATAAGGTAATTCTGTAACATTCAAGTGAAATTGAATTTTTTTTTTACTTTTTTTTCACAATCTTTGTTTAGGGAATCCCATACGCAAATAGAGATTTTATTTAACCCTAAATTTAGCGTTTACAATGCATGAACGTATCTGGAACAATTGTCTTAATGTAATCAAAGACAATGTCCCCTCAATAAGTTTTCGCACTTGGTTTGAGCCGATTGTTCCACTAAAGCTTGATAATGACGTATTAACCATTCAGGTTCCCAGCCCGTTTTTCTACGAATACCTGGAAGAACAGTACATTGATATATTGCGTAAAGTCATTAAAAAGGAGTTAGGTCCAGATGCCAAGCTTGAGTACAACGTGGTCATGCAGAATAACTCATACAGCAACAACAAACCCTATACAGTTAAGTTTCCGGCCAAGAATAACAAAGAGATAAAGAATACACCTGTTACGGTCCCCCTTGATCATACAGAGAACTCCATAAAGAATCCCTTTGTTATACCCGGACTGAAAAAACTGGATATCGATCCCAGGCTCAATCCGGAGAATTCCTTTGATAATTTTATTGAAGGGGAGTGCAACAGACTCGCAAGATCGGCAGGGTATGCAGTTGCCAAAAATCCTGGTGGAACAGCTTTTAATCCCCTCCTCATATATGGAGACAGTGGACTGGGAAAAACACACCTTGCTCAGGCTATTGGCATCGAGGTAAAAGATCTTTACGCTGAAAAAACAGTACTCTATGTGAATGCCAACAAGTTCCAGACTCAATTTGTGGATGCCATCCGGAACAATAATAAGAATGATTTTCTCCATTTTTACCAGATGATCGATGTACTGATCATTGATGATGTTCATGAATTTGCAGGTAAAGAAAAAACTCAGGATACCTTCTTCCATATATTCAATCACCTGCACCAGAGCGGGAAACAGCTGATTCTCACTTCAGATAAGCCCCCGGTGGAATTACAGGGTATGGAATCCAGGCTACTGAGCAGGTTCAAGTGGGGTCTTTCTGCGGATCTGCAGGCACCCGACTTCGAAACCAGAATGGCTATTCTGAAAAAGAAGACATATAATGACGGAATAGATCTGCCGGAGGAGGTACTTGAATATATCTCCACACATATCTCCGATAACATCAGAGAACTTGAGGGAGCACTCATTTCATTACTTGCCCAGTCAACCCTCAATAAGAAGGAGATTACGCTGGACCTTACCAAGGAAATGGTCGATAAGCTCATCAAGAGCACTAAGAGAGAGATCTCCATCGATTATATTCAGAAGGTGGTATGTAATTATTATAATATAGGTCTGGAACAACTTCAATCGAAAACCCGAAAGCGTGAGATCGTTCAGGCACGGCAAGTGGCCATGTTCTTTTCCAAGACACTGACAAAATCCTCTCTGGCCACCATTGGTTCACAGATTGGAGGTAAAGACCATGCCACAGTACTTCATGCCTGCAAAACGGTAAACAACCTGATTGAAACGGACAAACGGTTTCGACTCCAAGTGGACGAAATTGAAAAGAAACTAAAGATGTAAAAACAACTAAAACAGGTTCCCTCGGAGCCTGTTTTTTTTTAACCCATAGGACTGAATGCACTTTCTGCTTTTCTGTATACTCTCTTCCACAGGCATATTCATAGTATTCAAATCCATTGACCGGATCGGCATCCCCTCTTTCCCCATTATTGTTATTAATTACCTGGTGGCCACTTCGCTGGGATTAATCATCAATACCGGCAACATCGAACCCAAAGCTATCCTTGAAATGGATTGGCTGACTTTAAGCCTGATCATCGGGATCCTCTTCATCCTGATGTTTTTCATCGTTTCCTATTCCACACAAAAAGCCGGCATCTCTGTCACCACTGTTGCCAGCAAGATGTCAGTGATATTTCCCATAATCTTCTCACTGCTGATCGATTCGTCCGATCGACTGACACTTATTAAGACGTTAGCCATTGTATGTACTCTTGTTGGAGTGGCATTTACCGTGTATAAGCCCAGGAAAGGATCCCTGGATCTGGCCGTGATCTATATACCATTGATCCTTTTTGCGGGAATGGGGATTGTAGATTCGCTTGTTAAGTATTCACAACACAAGTTTGTCAGTGATTCAGAAACTGCACTGTTTAGTGCCATACTTTTCCTGAATGCCTTTCTCACGGGTCTGGTTATACTGGTTTTCCTTCCAAGATATTACCGAAGTTTCCTGAAACCAGTTACCTGGGGATGGGGATTAGTGCTGGGTGGAGTTAACTTCGGTTCTATTTTTTTCCTGGTACGAGCATTAAACTATTCTTCTTCATCGGGAACCGGAATGGAGAGTTCTGTAGTATTCGGTATGAACAACATCGGCATTGTTGCATTAAGTGTACTGGTTGGGCTTTGGGTATTCCGAGAGCAATTACGACCTTTGAATTGGCTGGGCATTCTACTGTCAGCTATTGCCTTATTTCTATTTACTATTAAATAGGTGAACGATCTGTACCGCACCATACAATACCCTTCTGAAGGCCTATACAAAGCCAAAGGGAGCAAGTTTACGGCATATGCATTTCCTGTGAATTCTGAAGAGAAGATCAAAGCACAGATATCTAAACTTCAGAAGCGCTACCACGATGCCACTCATCACTGCTTTGCCTGGAGATTGGGACCCGATCTCGATCAATACAGAGTAAATGATGACGGAGAGCCATCCGGAAGTGCAGGGAAGCCCATCATGGGACAAATCCAATCCCGGAACTTAACCAATGTGCTGGTGGTGGTTGTTCGCTATTTTGGAGGCACTTTGCTGGGTGTGGGAGGATTAATTCAGGCTTATCGCTCAGCCGCATCCGATGCTCTCCAGAGAAGCTTGATTATCGAGCAAAAAGTGTATGAAAAGTTAAAAGTGGATTTTAGTTATGCACAGATGAATTCTGTGATGAAAGTCATCAAGGATTTTCAGTTAGAATTTGACGATCAACAGTTTGACATGGAATGCTCGCTTACTCTGAAAGCCTGGATACGGTCCAAAGGTCAGGTAGTGGAAAAGCTGTCCATAATTGAAGGTTGCAGAGTAACAGAATTGTAGCACCACAATATTATATTTGTAACAAATCATTCTCCTATGAAAAACAAACATCTCGTTTCGATCACCGATTTCACTAAAGAGGAGTATCTGAAGATTCTGGAATTGGCAAAGGAATTTGAAATGTCACCCAGGCAGGATATTCTGAACGGATATGTGATCTCCACACTGTTCTTTGAACCCTCTACAAGAACCCGTCTGAGTTTTGAAACAGCCATCAATGGATTGGGAGGCAGAGTAATCGGATTCAGCGACTCAGGAGCTACCAGTGCTTCAAAAGGGGAGACATTACATGACACTATAAAGATGGTCAGCAATTATGCAGATTTGATTGTAATGCGTCACCCACTGGAAGGAGCAGCCAGACTTGCCAGCGAGGTATCCTCCGTACCCATAGTCAACGCAGGAGATGGAGCCAACCAACATCCCACGCAAACTCTCCTGGACATGTATTCTATCCTGAAAACACAGGGCACCCTGGAAAACCTGAAGATCTTTATGGTCGGGGACCTGAAGTACGGACGCACCGTTCATTCCCTTCTTCAAGCCATGTCAGAATTCAACACCACCTTCTATTTTATCTCCCCGGATGAGCTGAAAATGCCTACCTCTTATAAGCTTCATCTGGACAAGATGGGATTGGAGTACTATGAAGTAAAAGAGCTTACTGAATTACTACCAGAGGCGGACATTCTTTATATGACACGAGTACAACAGGAGCGGTTTACCGATCCGATTGAATATGAACGTGTGAAGAATTCCTATATCCTGAAGAATGAAATGCTTGAAGGGACAAAAGAGAGTATGAAAATCCTTCATCCCCTGCCCAGGGTGAACGAAATCCATACTGATGTGGATGGCAGCCCCCATGCTTACTACTTTGAACAGGCCCGAAACGGAGTATTCGTAAGAATGGCCATTCTTTCTTCCATTTTAGGTATCAAGTAACATCCAGAAGAACTGAATTTCTTATACATATGAAAGATAAACAACTATCAGTCAGCGCAATAAAAGAAGGCACCGTGATTGATCATGTACCTGCCTCTTCATTATTCAAAGTAGTTTCCATCCTGAACCTGGATGAGCTGGATACAATGATAACGATCGGGAACAGCCTCGGGAGTGAAAAATTGGGAAAGAAAGGGATCATCAAACTATCCAAAGTATTTTTCAAGGACAATGACATAAACAAGATCGCTCTTGTGGCACCCTGTGCAAAACTGAACATCATCCGCAACTATGAGGTGGTGGAGAAGAAGGTGGTATCCGTACCCGACGAAATCAATGAGATAGTGAAGTGCGTGAATCCAAAATGCATCACCAATAATGAAATTGTTGACACACGCTTCGAAGTGATCTCCAAAACAGAAGTTAAGCTTAAGTGCCACTACTGCGAGAAGATCACCGATCAGGATAATATAGAGATCATTTAGCTGCAATGCAGCGAAATGATCTCGGTGATGGGTGATGGGTGAGCGTGTAGAGCTCACCGATCACCCATTATTTCTGCTAACGGATCCGGTCGTAGGCTTTTACTACCAGTTCATCTCTACGGATTCGTCTGAAAGCAAGGTATATCAAAATAATGAGGATAAGTGGAATGACGATTCTCCACCGGTGAAGAGGAGGAACATCATCCAGCATATTTTTTGCTACAGCGATGTAGTAAAAGATCATTCCCATTGTTCCTGCATTAAGCAAGATCAGGAAAATGCATATACGCATTTGCCTGATCCGGCTTCTGTAAAAGAAAATGTTTAAGAACGCCAGGGCGGTGATCACCACAAAAAGGGTAGTCATTGGCCATGTGGCCAGATCCATCCTCTCCCCAACCCCGTCGAACACACCGGAGTGCTTCAATATGGTCTCTCCTCCTTCTATTGAGAAGAGTGCAATAGGTCCGGTAAACAGAAACAGTGAGAGAATAAAGACTCCCAGCAAGTAAAGGGTCTGTGGTCGCTGCAACATATTATCCGTCTATTAATTTCCTCCCAGTATGAGTGGAAGACCCTCTTCTCCGCCACCAATTACCACCACCTTACTGTTAGAGGATTGGGCAAGCTCCAGAGTTGCATCGATCCCCTTCTGCTGTAAAATCCGATCAGTCAGTGATGCACTGATGATGGCATTATAATCGGCAATACCCCTTGCTTGAATCCGAAGTCTATCAGCTTCACTTTCTTCTCGCTCAAGCTTGTATTGGTAAGCCAACGCTTCCTGTTGCTGTTGCAACTTGCTCTCGATAGCCTGCTTGATCTTTTCAGGAAGAGTAATGGACCGGATTAACAGATCCTTCATTTCAATATTCTTCAGAGCTAATGCATTGCGGGTTGCGTCAATAATCTCTGCTTCTACCTCTCCCCTTTTGGTTGAATAAATCTCCTCTGCATTATACCGACCGGTGACAGCTCGCACAGAGGACCTTACATTGGGAATCACCATCACGGAAACGTAGTTAATACCGATATTTTCGTGGAGGAAACCGATCTTGTCATAGAAAGGGTTGAAAATGATGGTTACATCCACATTGATAGAAAGGCCACCTTTGTCGAGCACATCCATAGTCTCTTCACTCTTCTGTTCCTTCACATCATACCTGATAAGATCGTTCCAAGGCGCAATTACATGAAATCCGGGGATAAAGACATTCTCCTTGTCCAGTCCAATTCCGAATTTTTTGAAAATAATAGCACGTTCGCCCGGTTTGAGCACGAAGAACATCTGGCTGCCAAATATGAGTAGCAGTACAACAACAGCCACCACGCTGATAACAACATATTGCATTCTTTTCATAACAGATCTTTTTATTGTGAGTAAGTTATTTAATAGCAGGGGTAAAAATACATTATTTTTATCGAATAAGTTACAAGACCATATCCATGGAACCCATTTCCCACACTGATCTTATTCTGAAACCAGACGGAAGTGTCTATCATCTTAACCTTTTACCCGAAGATATTTCTGACACTATTATTCTTGTTGGAGATCCGGGAAGGGTAGAATTGGTTTCTTCGTATTTCGATGAGGTGGAGGTAAAGAAAGGAAATCGTGAATTCGTAACTCACACAGGTCTCTATCGTGGGAGGCGTATCAGTGTCCTATCCACAGGGATTGGTACTGATAATATCGATATCGTCCTTAATGAATTGGATGCTCTGGTCAACATTGACCTGGAAAGCCGTTTGGAAAAACCCGACCATAAAAAGCTAAGCCTGATTCGCATCGGTACAAGTGGCGCGCTTCAAAGAGACATTCGCCCGGGATCAACGATATTATCGCGCATATCAGGAGGTTTCGATGGATTGTATCATTTCTATAAGGACGAAACAGGAGTGACAGTCCCCGGACTTACAGAAGCATTCATGAATTTTACCAATTGGCCAAAAAACCTTTCCGATCCCTATTTTACCCAAAGCTCTGATCAGCTCTTCAATCTGTTCGCCGGGGATAATCAGATACCAGGGATTACGATATCAACTCCCGGTTTTTATGCTCCTCAGGTACGCTCATTGAGACTCAATCCATTTGACAATACCATAATAGAGAAAGTTACCTCTTTCATATTCAAAGATTTACGCATCAGTAACTTCGAAATGGAGAGCTCTGCTTTATATGCACTTTCTGCCATGCTTGGGCATCAGGCTATCACCTTATGTGTGGCCATTGCCAACCGTATTACTCAAAAGTTCCTGAAGGAGTATCAAACAGCCATCGATGAGTTGATCATCATGGTACTAGATAAACTGGCATACGATGATCGAACATAGTTTTCGGGAATTAGAGGCGTTGATGTCGTTGTTGGAGGATCCGGATAGGCGGGTTTTTGATACCGTGGCAGACCGGCTCATCGAGATGGGGGAAGAGGTAGTAATTCCATTGGAAAGGAGATGGGAAACAACTCTAAAACCAGATATACAGGAGAAGATTGAGAATGTGATCAAGAAAATCCAGTTCAACTCTTTTAGACGAGGAATGGACATCTGGAAATCAACCGGAGGAGAGGATCTTTTACGAGGAGCATATCTGGTGACCAGGTTTCAGTACCCTGACCTGGAGTTTGAAGCTTTGAATGAGGGTATAGAGAAAATTAAGAGGGATATATGGCTTGAATTGAATAATGAGCTAACTGCCCTGGAAAAGGTAAAGGTGATCAACTATTTCATGTATGACATCTACAAATTTACCAAGAGTCTCAAAAAGGCACATACTCCACAGCTCTACATGATCAATCATGTCTTAGACACCCACAAAGGAAGTCCTGTAATGTTAGGTTTGATCTATGCTGAACTGGCCAGAAGATTAAACCTTCCTATCTACGGTGTTAACCTTCCCCGCAATTTCGTACTTTGTTATTTTGACCAGGACTACCAGGATGATCCCAATGGAGTTCTCTTTTACATCAATCCTTCGGATAGAGGAACAGTGTTGGGAGTTAAAGAATTAAAACACTTTCTGAATCAGCTTAAAATTGAGGAAAGAGAGTTCTATTTCAAACCCTGCTCTAATATTGAGATCATAGAACGCCTTATCATCAATCTCCAATATGCTTACGAGCGATCTGGTCAAACCGAAAAAGCTCAAACCCTGAAAAGGTTGCTTCGTGGTGATGGTTGAGGGGTGGATCGGTGATGGGTGATCAGACTTGATAATATTCACGGTACCAATCCACAAAATGTTGTATACCCACCTCTACAGGGGTGTTTGGGTTGTACCCATAGTCCGCTTTCAGGGAGGAGACATCGGCCCAGGTTTTCTCCACATCTCCAGGTTGGATGGGTTTCATCACTTTTTCCGCCTTTTTACCTAATGCCTTCTCCAGTGCTTCAATAAAATCGGTCAGCTTTACCGGACTACTATTACCTATATTATGAATTTTATAGGGTGCTGAAGAAGTTGAGGGATCGGGAGCGACCGGATTCCAATCCTTAGTTCCGGTGGGTGGTTGCAATATCATCTTATCTATTCCACCTACAATATCGTCAATATAGGTGAAGTCCCGTTCCATTTTTCCATGGTTGAACACCTCAATGGGTTCTCCTGCCAGGATCGCCCTGGTAAAGAGGAACAGGGCCATATCGGGCCTCCCCCACGGACCGTAGACCGTAAAGAAACGTAATCCAATGGTGGGAATACCAAACAGGTGACTGTAGGTATGAGCCATCAGTTCATTGCTTTTCTTACTTGCAGCATAGAGGCTCACCGGATGATCTACGTTGGAAGAGACAGCGAACGGCATCTTCTTGTTGAGACCATATACACTGGAGCTGCTGGCGTAAATTAAGTTCTCCACAGGATTGTGCCTGCACGCTTCCAGTATATTGAGGAATCCAATGATGTTGCAATCCATATAAGCCTGTGGATTAGTGAGGCTGTATCGCACTCCTGCCTGAGCTGCCAGGTTTACCACCACATCGAATTTACGATTGGCAAACAGCTCCATCAGTGCTTCCCGGTCTTCCAACTGAAGTTGAATAAACTGATAGTTTTTATCAGTTATACTGGAGACCAGCTGGTTATATGAAATTTCATTCCTTTGAATTCCTGCGTGCTCCAGCCGGTTGTATTTGAGTTCAACATCATAATAATCATTTATAGCATCCAGACCGGTCACATGAAATCCCCGGTCCACAAGTCTCCGGGCTAAATGAAACCCAATGAAACCAGCTGTTCCTGTAATTAAGACCCTTTTCATTGGTAATTATTTAATTTATCTCATTGGCCCAATGTAACTTACCAGAAAAAAAAATTAATGGACGTTTCACAAGAATTACAATTATCTATTTGGCGTAGCTTATGGCGCGTGTTTCGCGTATTACAGTTACTTTCACTTGCCCGGGATAGGTCATCTCATCCTGGATCTTCTTCGCAATGTCAAAAGAGAGGCTCTCGGCATCTTTATCTGAAACCTTTTCGCTTCCCACAATCACTCGCAACTCCCTTCCAGCCTGGATGGCATAAGTCTTCAATACACCCGGATAAGAAAGGGCCATAGCTTCCAGCTCTTTCAATCGCTTGATGTATGATTCCACCACTTCGCGGCGTGCACCGGGCCGAGCTCCGGAAATAGCATCACAAACTTGCACAATGGGTGCCAGTAACGTAGTCATTTCCACTTCATCATGGTGCGAACCGATGGCGTTGCAAATATCAGATTTCTCTTTGTACTTTTCAGCCAGTTTCATACCAAAGACTGCATGTGGGATTTCCGGTTCATCGTCAGGTACCTTGCCAATGTCATGTAACAATCCTGCCCTTCTTGCTAATTTTGCATTAAGTCCCAGTTCGGTTGCCATGATGGCACACAAATTGGCCACCTCTCTGGAGTGTTGAAGCAAGTTTTGTCCATAGGAAGAACGGTACTTCATTTTACCCACCATTCGTGTGAGCTCCGGATGCAATCCATGTATACCTAAATCAATGGCTGTACGTTTACCAACCTCGATAATCTCCTCTTCGATTTGCTTCCGGGTCTTAGTCACCACCTCTTCAATCCTGGCCGGATGAATACGTCCGTCAGACACCAGTTGATGAAGTGAGAGCCTCGCTACTTCCCGCCTCACAGGATCAAATGCAGAAAGGATAATCGCTTCAGGAGTATCGTCAACGATCACTTCAACACCTGTAGCTGCTTCAAGTGCACGTATATTCCGGCCTTCTCGGCCAATAATACGTCCCTTCAACTCATCAGATTCGATGTGAAATACGGTAACTGCATTCTCAATTGCAGTTTCGCTTGCCACTCTTTGGATGGTCTTTATGACAATGTTCTTTGCCTCTTTATTGGCTGTCATTTTCGCTTCATCCACTATCTCATTGATGAGCGACATGGCTTCGGTTCTGGCTTCTTCCCTCAGGGATTCAACCAGTTGGGTCTTAGCTTCCTCAGCTGAGAGGCCAGAGATGGTTTCCAGTTGTTCCACTTGCATTCTGTGTGATCTATCCAGCTCCTCTTTCTTCTTATCCACAATGTCAAGTTGAACAGTAAGGTTTTTGCGAATGGATTCCATTTCGTTATTTTTCCGCTGAGCATCCTCAAATTTCTGCGAAACAGAAAACTCCTTCTCTTTTACCTCATTCTCACGCTGATTCAGCTTACTATTCTTCTCATTGATGAGCTTCTCATGCTCCTCCTTTAGTTGAAGGAACTTTTCCTTGGCTTGCAGTATCTTTTGCTGCTTGATCATCTCCGCTTCACCTTCTGCCTCTTTGATCAGGTTATTGCTCTTCTTTTTCACTACTATTTTGAAAATGAAAAACGCAATTCCTGCTCCTACCAATAGAGAAGCTCCTCCTATCATCAAGTTTAAAGCCATGGGTGTTTGCAGCACCAATGAATGCATTAACAGTTCCATAGGTTATTCAATTTTAGACAATAAAAAACCCGCACATTTCCTCAAAATTTTATAAAACCCCAGTTCATTAGGGCTGGAACTGCCAGATTGTATTAAGTTTCCAATGACCGAACGAATCAGTATTCTGGCGAACCAGAATTTTGGCCTGCTTTTTACAACCCGAGCTTTGTTCCAATGTAATAAATGTTGAGTTTCAAAAATAATTGAAGAAACAATGCGGGCAAACTCTTAATATGTAAAGAACGTTATTACTCTTATCTCAATAAATCATCCAACTCGTTATCCAATACTTCCAATTCCTTTTCCAAAGATACAACATTTTGCTGTTGTTCGCAATCTAATAGGTTTATAACGAATTGAAGCGCCGCCATGGCCATAAAGTCCTGTGCATCTTTATCCACATATCTCTGCTTGTATTGCAGGACCTTATCATTAATCAGCCTGGCAGCCTTACGGATCTTCTCCTCATCCTGCCGTTTTATTTTCAGGGGATAGAACCTCTCCGCTATTTGAACCTTTATGGACAGCTGTTCTTCCATTATCCCCGTATTATCTGTTTAAAAGAGCAATACACTTATCAATCTCCCGCACAATTCTATTTATTCGTATCCTGGCGTCGTGAGCATCCTCACTGTCTGTCATGATACTTTTTGCCAGCGACAATTGCTGGTTCTTTGATTCCAATTCTTCAATCAAAAACTGTTTCTGCTGAACCAATTGCTGTAGATCTTCATTCTTCTGCTTCAACCGGACATTTTCATCCATTTGATCCTTCATCCGATCTTTAACAGATTGGATCTTATCTTTTATTCCTACCAGTATTTCAACCTGTTCAGCACTCATTAAACAGAGATATATTATACAAATATAGAATTAATTTCATAAGTAATTATCTATTTATTCCATAGGCCTTATGTAACATACCACAAGAATAATTGCATTCAATTATCAGAATAAAATACAATTATTCCTGAGGATGTTAATCTGTTTAAAATTTTCAATTTACAAACATAAAAGCTTGAAAATAAAGCCTTAGTTTTAAGGTTTTCGTAAACAGAAACATAACTATGCGCAGAGTAATCCTTATATATGTTGTACAACTATCTTTAATCCATTTGTTTGGACAGGCTGAAATCTCCTTTCACCCTCCTGTTAAAATCCCCATGCACCTGTCAGGCAATTTTGGAGAGATCCGGTCAGATCACTTTCATTCAGGCATTGATATCAAGACTCAGGGTACCATCGGGCATCATGTGTTTTCAGTGGAGGAGGGATATGTATCCAGGATTAAGGTACAGGCAAACGGATATGGGAAATCAATCTACATTGCCCACCCCAACGGGTATACTTCAGTGTATGGGCACCTGGACAAGTACAGGGAGGATATTAGTGAATATGTGAAACAGATGCAGTATAAGAAAAGATCACACAGGGTGGATCTTTACCTGGAACCTGACCAGTTCAGACTGAAGAAAGGCGATTTTATTGCGTATTCCGGAAACAGCGGAAGTTCTGCAGGTCCGCATCTGCATTTTGAAATCCGCAACTCCAAAAACCAGCATCCTACCAACGTGCTGGACTACAACTTCGACATTGAGGATCTGGTTGCTCCGAGATTTCTCAACCTCTTTGTATATCCACTTAATGATCAAAGCCATGTAAACGGAACCCATAAAAAGTACTCCTCTCGCCTGGTGAAAGAGAGTGGGTATTTCACCGTCCCCTATGGCTCTAATATTAACGCCTGGGGAAGCCTGGGAATTAGTGTGGAGGTGTTTGATTATTTGAATGGAGCTTCCAACCGCTGTGGTGTCTATACGCTGGAATTGTATGTAAATGATAAGTTGACCTATAGTCACAAAATGGATGAGTTCTCCTTTTCGGAGACTCGGTATATCAATGCTCATATTGATTACCAGGAACGCGTTCAAAGGGATACAAAGGCACACCGGTTGCATCGCCTTCCCAACGACAAACTTCGCATCTACACACACCTTGAAAACCAGGGGATCCTTGGGATTAATGAGGAAGGAACTTATTCAATCCGCGTGGTGGCTTCCGATGTGAAAGGAAACCGATCCGAGCTTAAGTTTAAGGTAGAGGGAGAAAAGAGAGAGCCTTACCGTAACACATCCCCGGACCATATCGTGAAGGTTATGAAATACAATGAGTCAAACCGTTTCGATCATGGGGAGTTTTGGGTACAAATTCCGAAGAATGCCCTGTACGAGAATCTTAACTTCACAATTGATAGTACTCCAGCTTATCATGGTTCGCTCACCCCGTTCTATCATATAGCCTCTCCTGATATACCGGTACACCTACCCTATACCCTGGCGGTCAAAACTGATGAGACAAATCCAGGTCTCAGAGATAAGCTATTGTTAATCACTCTCAATGAGGATAAGGAGATCGAAGCAGCCGGCGGTGAATATGAAAATGGTGAAGTGATTGCCAGTCTGAGGCAATTTGGTCCCTACGCCGTGGCTATGGATACTATTGCTCCGGAGATCATACCGAAGAATGGAAGCACAACCGGCAACCTTACAGGCAGAAAAGCACTTAAATTCACCATTACAGATGATCTCTCAGGTATCGAAAAGTACGAAGGATATGTGGACAATAGCTGGATTCTATTTGAATACGATATGAAGAACGACCTCCTGACCTATACATTTGATCATAAGAGAGTCAAGAAGGATTCATCACATGAATTGGAACTCTATGTGACCGATGCGAAAGGAAATGTGAATCTGTTTCATACAACTTTTACCTGGTAGATCCCACATGAAGAGAAATAGATACAAAGTAACCGGTCTGATGTCCGGATCCTCCATGGATGGTGTGGATCTGGCCTGTTGTGAGTTCGCTCTCCAACAGGATGTATGGAGTTATCAGATTGTGGTGGCGGAAACTCTCCCCTATCCCGAAGAACTGCTGAGAAAACTGCAACTGGCCTGCACATGGACTATGGAGGAGATCAAAGCTCTCGATCGCGAACTGGGTGAGTTCTATGCAGAGCTGCTGAATGAATTTCACCTCAGAGTAGAGTGGATCCCGGATCTGATTGCGTCGCATGGACATACTATTCTCCATGAGCCGGAGAAGGGAGTCACTTTTCAAGCTGGTCAAGGCGAAATTATGGCTGGGAATACGGGTATTGCAGTAGTGAATGACTTCCGTAGTGAGGATGTGGCTCAGGGGGGACAGGGAGCACCTCTTGTGCCTGTGGGAGACAGGTTGCTTTTCGGAAATTATGATGCGTGCCTGAACCTGGGAGGTTTTGCCAATATTTCTTATGAGGATGAAAGGGGACAGCGGATCGCATACGATTTGTGCCCGGCCAATATGGCTCTTAACTGGATCGCTGCTTTGGAAGGTATGGCCTTCGATAAGGGGGGAGAGATGGCCAGACAAGGAAGTGTCAACTCACAATTACTGAAAGAGCTTAATCAATTGGAGTACTATTCCTGTACCCCGCCAAAATCATTGGGCAGGGAGTGGTTTCTGGAATATATGTTACCTCTTCTTGAAAGGAAAAACCTCTCCACCAGGGATTTGATGGCCACCACAGTGGAGCATGTGGCTATTCAAATTACAAAGAGTATTAACAGCTACGGAATCAAAACCATACTGGTCACCGGTGGTGGAGCATTGAACCATTCTCTTATTGAAAGGTTTAATTACCATTCAAGTGCACATTTTGAAATACCGGATATGCAACTCATACAATTTAAGGAGGCCCTGGTATTTGCCTTTCTGGGAGTACTCAGAATACGTGGAGAAATCAACTGTCTCTCCAGTGTAACCGGAGGGAAGAAGGATCTTTCATCAGGAACCATTCATCGTTCCAATTCATAAAACATGCAGAGTATTAATGCATGTGCCGGACTCTAATGATCACTTATGTTTGAAAGACTGAATCATGGATAATTTCATCGCTTACAACCCCACAAAACTTCATTTTGGACGCGGAGTAGTCAATGATCTCGGCAGATACGCTTCCGAACTAGGGAAAAAGGCTCTACTGGTATATGGAGGAGGATCGGTACTCCGGAATGGCAGTTACCAGGATACCCGTAGCCAACTGGAACAGCAAGGTATTGAGATAACGGAGTACAAAGGCATCAAACCCAATCCGGTAGTGGATGCTGTGGAAGAAGCAGCGAAGATGGGGCGTGAGGTTGGAGTGGAAATGGTAGTTGCTGTCGGGGGAGGAAGTGTGATCGACTCTGCGAAAATTATTGCCATGTGTATCGCAAATCCATATGATCCCTGGAACGTTATGCTAGGCAAGCATAATCCCTCTGAAGCCTTACCACTTATAGCTGTTCTTACGCTGGCTGCCACCGGGACAGAGATGAATGGAGTAGCCGTTCTGCAAAATCTGGAAACTAAAGAAAAAATCGGATTCAGGCATGAACTGATGTATCCGGTTCACTCCTTCTTAGATCCGGCTTATACTCAATCAGTACCGGCCAATTATACAGCCTATGGTATTGTGGATCTTATAGCACATTGCCTTGAGGCTTGGTTCGGGAAAGGAGATGCCACTCTATCGGACCGATTTGTGATTTCGATCATCCAGGAAGGTATGAAGTACGGTCCTGCGCTGATGAATGACTTAACCAATTATAAGTTGCGCGCAAAGATCATGTGGGCAGCCACCAATGCCTTGAACAATATGACCATGTATGCAAGATCTTCAGGTGATTGGGGTGTGCATGCTTTGGGGCATACCCTCTCCTTCCTTTACGATACTCCGCATGGAGCTTCATTGTCTATCATCTATCCTGCATGGATGAGAGTGATGCGAAACCGGACAAAAGAACGGATTCTTCAACTGGGAGAAGCATTGTTTGGTGTTTCAACTGTAGAAGATACTATCGCAGAATTCAAAACACTTTTTATCTCATTGGGTAGCCCTGTTACATGCCAGGAAGAAGGAATTGAGGAGACGAAGAGAGAAGAGATCCTTACACTGATGAATCAAAACCGTGCTGGTGGACTTCATCACAAGTTAACCAATGAAGAGCGGACTGAAGTACTTTCGTATGTCTTTTAAAAAAGAAAAGGGCCCATCTGGTGATTGACCCTTTTCTACAACACTAACTAAAACTACCAACTAAACTACTAACTAAAACTACTTATGAAAGTACACTAATTTTAATGCAAAAAGTATGCCACAAAGATACGAACATCTCACACCACCACCATATTTTTCATAATTATTTCACATTATTTAACAATACTACGACCATTTTTGAAATAGCAGAGGAATTTAATCTATGTTATTCAATATCAATTGTTGGTAGTTAAGAAGAAAAATGAAATCTTTGACGCTTCGCTATCGTCAAGCTAGTTAGAAAGTGTGAGAGCTGATGGTGTAAAAATTGAAAATTCAAAGCTAATGGAGGTTATTATGAAACGAATAATTATTGCAGCAATGTTGACAGTGCTCACCGGGAGTATTCATCTCTTTGGATGCACCAATTTTCTGGTGACGCCGGGGGCGTCTGTGAATGGAACGGCCATGATCACATATGCTGCTGATGCACATGTGCTGTATGGGGAATTGTATTTCAGACCATCTGCCGATTATCCTCCCGGTGCCATGTTAGATGTGTATGAGTGGGATACTAACAAATTTCTGGGAAGGATCCCACAGTTATCCCATACCTATTCCGTAGTGGGCAACATGAACGAACATCAGGTGGCTATTGGTGAAACCACATATGGTGGCAGAAGAGAATTAAGGGACACGACAGGTATCATAGATTATGGAAGCCTGATGTACATTACCCTTCAACGGGCAAGAACCGCCCGTGAAGCGATCAATATCATGGGAGAACTGGTGGATAAGTACGGCTACTATAGCTCGGGTGAATCCTTTTCCATTGCCGATCCCAATGAAGTATGGATCATGGAGTTGATTGGTAAAGGGACGAAAATGGTCACTGAAGGAGGCAAGACCTATAATAAAAACAAGGGTGCTGTATGGGTGGCCGTAAAGATCCCGGATGGATATGTTTCCGGTCATGCCAATCAGGCCAGGATCCAGCAATTTCCTCTGAATGATGCAGAGAATTGCCTGTATGCTCCGGATGTCATCTCCTTTGCCCGTGAAATGGGGTATTATGAAGGTGCCGATGAAAATTTCAGCTTTTCGGACACGTATGCACCCATCACATTCGGAGGGGCAAGGTTTTGTGATATGAGGGTATGGTCCTTTTTCAAGGAAATTACCGACAACATGGACCAGTACTACGACTATGTGAAAGGTGATGACCTGGAAAACCGTATGCCACTATACATCAAACCTAAGCGTAAGCTATCCAACAAGGACCTCATGAATTTCATGCGGGATCATCTGGAAGGAACCGAACTGGATATGACCAAGGATGCCGGTGCAGGTCCGTTCGGGCTTCCCTACCGCTGGCGACCCCTTACCTGGGAGTTTGACGGCAAGGCTTATGTGAATGAGCGTGCCACGGCCACACAGCAGACCGGGTTTTCATTTGTAGCAGAGAGCAGGCCCATGAAGCCCGATTTCCTGGGAGGTATTTTCTGGTTTGGTATCGACGATGCAGCTGCCACAACCTATGTTCCTATGTATTGTGGAATGACCAGAATACCCGAGTCTTATGCCGTAGGGAATGGAGATTTGCTGACCTATTCGGAAACATCGGCATTCTGGACCTTCAGCTTCGTATCCAACTTCAGTTACCTGAGATATAACGTGATGATGGAGGATGTACGTAAAGTGCAGTCAGAACTGGAGAACAAGTTCATCACTGAAGTGCATGCCATTGATGCTGCAGCTAAAGTACTTTTCGAAACTAATCCTGAATTGGCCAGGGAGTTTATAACAAACTACTCTGTGAATATGGGAGATTACACCGTGCAGCGTTATAAAGAACTGGGTCAGTTTTTGCTGGTAAAATATATTGACGGGAACATCAAAAAGGAAAAGAACGGCGAATTCCTCCGAAGTCCGGATGGATATCCGCTTGGACCGGATCAACCTGGATACTCAGACCAGTGGAAGGAGATAGTGGTTGAAGATGCCGGAAAGAATCTGAAGATGCCCAAAGGCGATGCACATTGATAACAAATAGCTGTTAACAAATCGCCGTATTTATTCTTGCAAATAGAAAATTATTTGTACTTTTGCGACCTGTTAAATCGAGGCATTAGCATCAATAAAGAACGGAATCATGGATTTAATGAAGGTTGTTGACCAAGAATATGCTCCCCAAGCTGAATTACCCAAGTTCAGTGCAGGTGATACCATTACTGTACACTATAAGATCAAAGAGGGTAATAAAGAGCGTATCCAGCAGTTCAGGGGTGTAGTTATTCAGCGTCGCGGAAAAGGACATACAGAGACTTTTACAGTGCGTAAAATGTCAGGCAATATCGGTGTTGAAAGGATCTTTCCTTCAGCCTCTCCTTTTATTGAAAAGGTGGATATCAACAAACACGGACGTGTAAGAAGAGCTCGTATCTTCTACTTCAGGGACCTTACCGGTAAGAAAGCAAGGATCCAGGAGAAGAAGTTTTAGATAATAAGACACTGACTTTTATCGAGGCTGTATCAAAAGGTACAGTCTCTTTTTTTTGTCAGGTATACCTAACCATGAAATCCTTTTGATTAGCCTCAATTCGCCGGGTGCTTTCGCTTTTTGATTCGTTTCCCTAACCAGACAAATAACACGATGCACCCCGATAATAACAGGATCAGAAGTGTTAACGCTATGGCAGTACCAGAAGGATCACGTTCCGGTCCCAGGGAAAAATGCTGGTAAAGTCCCGGAGCAACTGTTCCAGATTCGATCAGACCCGCTACAGGTCCACCCAATTTAATAGTAACCCATCCTGATTCCCGCCTGACCAAAGGTGGAGGAGAAGCATTACCAATAGCAACCTCCGGCCCAATTGCGGGAGGTTTTAGCAATATTTGAGTAAATGTGAGATCCGAAACGGGATTACCCTGGATGAATTCCTTGTGAATGGTCGACATACCTGCTAAACCGTTCAATGACTCCTGATCGAAATCCAATCGGATATGTTCTTCGCTATTATGCATGGTTGAGCCAATCCAACCTTCCTCAGTCTGCTCAAACAGGATGCTGTTGGCAAGGATTTTAGGATACCCCATCCTGCGTCCACCGATCAGGGCTGCTTCTGTTGTGACAGCCATGTATGCACAGTACCACCCTATTGTATCTTCAAATTCACATCGAAGGAATAGGGCTGATTCCAGGTAGGGTGTCAGGTATTTGGTCAGTGTGATGGGCCAATGCTCAGTATCGAAGTAATCTGCAGTAAAGATCCCAACCATGGGAACTTCAGGTACGTTAAATGGGTTTGGCAGCAATGTTGCATAGAGATCCATATTATCAGGTTCCTCAACGACAAAAACGCCATCAAATTCCTGCCAGATATTGCGTTCCCAAAACAGTATTTTATAGGTACATCCCTGGCATAAAAGAACTGCTATCGCGAGAAATAACAGCCTTCGAAAATGAGTTGATTTCATTTTAATTCCTGAATGATGAGGCAAATTGTAAGATCGCATCTTAGACCTCAATGAATGAAGGTCTACAGAGAATATCATGGATTGAGCTATGAATTAGCAAATTACAAATTATA
>CAZURA010000060.1:0-29729 GCA_964622985.1 uncultured Bacteroides sp.
TCCCATGACCACTCTGTCGGTACCCAGTTTCTTTTTTAGCTCATCCACCGTACTCTCGACAAATGTCTCGGGAGTCCAATCCATGGCACAACCACAAATCTCTCCCAGGAAATTATGTAGGATGGTCTTCCCCTCGGTGGTATGATAGACTTCAGGGTGGAACTGAAGCCCAAAGGTAAGCTCATCGGTTGCAGCATAAGCACCCACCTTCACATCCTCCGTACTGGCAATCACTTCATAATTGGATGGAAGCGAATTGATGGTATCTCCATGGGACATCCATACCTGTGTATTGGTATTCACATGCTTCAGCAGCGGATTTTTCCCATCGATGAAGTTAAGCCTGGCCCTGCCATACTCCCGGGAGTCAGACTGCTTTACCTCACCCCCAAAGTAATGAGACAAGTACTGAGCTCCATAGCAAATGCCCAGGACCGGATATGCTCCTTTGATCCCGTCAAGATCGGGCAAGGGTGCATGCTCATCCCTCACTGAGAAAGGGCTTCCGGAAAGTATCACTCCCTTGATGGTCTCATCCGGTTCGGGGTATTTACTGAAAGGATGAATCTCACAATATACATTATGCTCTCTCACTTTTCTGGCAATCAATTGTGTATACTGAGAGCCGAAATCAAGGATTAAAATCTTTTCCTTCACCTTCTAAACGGTTTACTGAGTAATGGTGCAAACGTACATATTGTTTTTTATGAATACAATAAATGGGCTTCATAAAAAAACAATATGGGAGTTACCTCCTATAACATCCATTTTTCCTTTTTCAATATAGAAAAATGGATGTTTATAGAGGAACATTAATATTTTATTCGGTGGAAGCTCTCTCAAGTGGAACTGAATAGAGATCACCGTCATTTACTCCTTCTGTATGTTCAAATAACTCCCTGGCTTCTTCCACCAGAGGAGTGTGATCCTTGTATCTGCTCGAGAAATGGCCTATTAACAGTTTTCCAACTTGCGCTTCGCATGCCACCCTGGCTGCCTGACTGGCTGTAGAATGAAGGGTTTCTTCTGCCAGCCTGCTGTCCTTGTGGGCGAATGTGGCCTCATGAAACAGAATATCCACCTCCTTCACCTGTTCAACCAGATCCGGATCGAAAACCGTATCTGAAATGTATGCATAAGAACGCTGGCGGTACGGGGGAAATGTAAGCTTACTGTTGGGAATGATCTTTCGTTCGGGAGTAATGAAGTCCTCTCCCTGTTTCACCTTGACCAGGTCAGCCACTCCCAAACCAAAAGTCTCGATCTGTTCCTTTCTGACATTGAGCAGCTTTTTCTTCTCCTTAAACAGATATCCAAAGGTTTCTGTCCTGTGTTTCAGGGGAATAGTTCGAACTGTTACCTTTTCATCCTCAAAAATATAGTTCCCGCTGTCCGTGGAAGGGGATTTGAAAATCAGATCAAAAGGGTAAACTCCAAAAATGGAATGGTGCTTTTCCATCATCTCCTTCAACCGTTGGGGCCCGTAGAGGTTTAAAGGTACTTTTCGTCCCATCATTCCCAATGTAGAGAGTAGACCGAAAAGTCCAAACACATGGTCACCATGCAGGTGTGAGATGAAGATATGGTGGATACGGGCAGGATTTATGCCATACTTACGCAGTTGAATCTGGGTTCCTTCCCCGCAATCGATCAAAAAAAACCGCTCATCTACTTTAAGTAAATGAGCGGTTGGAAAACGTTTTGAAGTAGGCAGTGCGGAACTGCTACCCAATATGGTTAATTCAAAGGACACAAGAGCCCAACTTATCCAGCCTCTTTGATCAAGGCTACTGCCTCATCCAGGGAATTTGAAATATTGAGTACAGTATCGAGCTGTGAAATTGTGATCAGCCTCTCAACCGCATCATTCAATCCTGTAAGTACAAAAGTGCCATTGGCATTCTTACAAAGTCTGTTGGCCACCAGGATGGCACTAAGACCGGATGAATCACAATACCTGCAATTGCTAAGATCAAGAACGATGTTCTTTTCACCATTCCCTGATACCAGTACCAGCTCGGACTTAAGTGTCGGAGCAATGTGCGTGTCCAGTTTTTCCTCCAATACTTTGATTAAAGTGTGGTTTTCAAATTTGTCAATCTTGAATTCCATAGCTGAATTAATTGTTTTTAAGGGTTTTACTTACTATTCCTTATCGTCTCCAGCTTTCTTCTCCTTCTTGCTCTGCTCCTTCAATTGCTTCTTCTTATCACTCTTCTGATTCTCCTCCATTTCGGACTTCAGGGCAGCCAGTTCGGAAATATCACCTAGTGTGGTTTTCTCCAGGTTGGTTTTGATTTTCCTGGTTGCTTTCCTTACCTCAGCACCCTCACTTTGCTTGGCAGAGCGAACAGAAGATTTCTTCTCATCTTCGTGGATTCGACTATGAGACAAGATAATCTTTTTTGCTGACTTATTGAACTCAATTACCTTAAAATCTAATTTTTCATCCATCTTGACCGGGATACCATCCTCTTTTACAAGGTGTTTAGGAGTGACAAATCCTTCTACCCCATAAGGCAGGGCAACCACAGCTCCCTTATCCATCAATTCAATGATCGTTCCTTCATGTATCGAATCCACTCCGAAGACACTCTCGAAGACATCCCAGGGATTCTCTTCCAATTGTTTGTGTCCAAGACTCAGGCGGCGGTTCTCCTTATCAATTTCCAGTACCACTACCTCAATATCAGCAGCAATGGCAGTGAACTCTGCCGGGTGCTTGATCTTCTTGGTCCATGACAAGTCAGATATATGGATCAGTCCGTCAACACCTTCTTCAATCTCCACAAAGACACCGAAGTTAGTAAAGTTACGAACTTTTGCAGTATGCTTGCTTCCGACTCCGTACTTTTCGTCGATCTTCTCCCATGGATCGGTCTTTAGCTGCTTAATGCCCAATGACATCTTGCGCTCTTCACGGTCCAGGGTAAGAATGACTGCATCCACCTCATCGCCTACTTTCATAAACTCCTGAGCACTTCTCAGATGCTGTGACCAGGACATTTCCGATACGTGAATTAATCCTTCTACACCTGCTGCAATCTCTACAAATGCTCCATAATCGGCCATCACAACAACCCGGCCTTTCACCTGATCACCCACCTTTAGAGTTTCATTCAGCGAATCCCAAGGATGCGGCGTCAATTGCTTCAGACCCAACGCAATACGCTTTTTATCATCATCGAAGTCAAGGATCACCACATTCAGTTTCTGATCCAGTTCCACGATCTCTTCAGGATGATTCACCCTGCCCCATGAGAGGTCAGTAATGTGTATCAGTCCATCCACACCACCCAGGTCAATAAATACACCATACGATGTAATATTCTTCACAGTTCCTTCAAGGACCTGACCTTTCTCCAGTTTAGCGATAATCTCTTTCTTCTGCTGTTCGAGCTCCTCTTCTATCAATGCTTTATGAGAAACCACCACATTCTTGAATTCATGGTTAATCTTTACCACCTTAAACTCCATGTTCTTGCCCACATAAGCATCGTAATCCCTGATGGGTTTTACATCAATCTGAGATCCGGGAAGGAAAGCTTCAATGCCAAACACGTCCACAATCATACCTCCTTTGGTACGGCATTTAATGTATCCTTTAATGACCTCGTCCTGGTCGAGGGCCTGGTTGACACGGTCCCATGAGCGCATGGCCCTGGCTTTCTTATGGGAAAGAACCAGTTGACCTTTTTTATCTTCCTGACTCTCTACATATATCTCCACTTTATCTCCCACTTTAAGATCCGGATCATAACGGAATTCTGAAAGCGAGATCACACCTTCTGATTTGTATCCAATGTTAATGACAACCTCACGCTTGTTCATGGAGATCACTATACCATCGATCACCTCATTCTCAGCAATAGTTGAGAGGGTATCGGAATACATCTTCTCATATTCGGATTGATCAGCGGTTGTTTCAAGCTCGTCGGCAGCAAATTCCTCCCAGTTGAAATCTTCAACACCAGTGTTCGCTGAAGGATCAGGTTTGGGTGCTTTCGCGGCTTTGGGTTCTTCTTTGGGTTCCTCGGCTTTGGGTTCTTCTTTGGTTTCCTCGGCTTTGGGTTCTTCCTTAGGTTGCTCTTTCGGCTCTTCCTGTGCAGCTTCCTGCTTTTGTTCTTCGGCTTTAGCTTCTACTTGCGATTCAGCATCAACTGTAGCTTTTTTAGTTTCGTCAGACATTAGATAAATACTTTAAAATTAATAAGTTAGACATTATTATTGATTTAACGAGCCGCAAATTTAACAAATTGGCCCTAAAAAGCCAAAAAAAGGACATCGTAAATCCCTGAAAAACCATTGTTTGCAAAACAAATGCATCATCACATCAAGTGTTTTGTGTCACCAGCTCAAAAACTAAAACACAACATACGACGTTTTACATTAAAAATTTAACTTTACATCTCAATAAATAAATCCTCTGAATATGAAAATAGCAGTTGTTGGAACAGGTTATGTCGGGCTCGTTTCAGGAACCTGTTTTGCTGAAACAGGTATTTCTGTCACCTGCGTGGATATTGATCAGAAAAAGATTGACAACCTGAAAAAGGGAATTATCCCTATTTATGAACCTGGATTAGAGAACATGGTAAAAAACAACGTGGAGAAAGAACGTCTGTTTTTTAGTTCCAGTCTCGAAAAGAGCATTGTTGATTGCGAAGCTATATTTATTGCGGTGGGTACCCCTCCCGATGAAGATGGCAGTGCCGACCTGCAATATGTGCTGGCCGTGGCCGAAGAGATCGGTACATATATGCAAGACTACCTGGTTATCGCCACTAAAAGTACCGTCCCGATAAAAACTGCTGATAAGATACGGCAAAAAGTGTCGGATGCCTTAAAGAAAAGGAATGTAGAAATCGATTTTGATGTGGCATCGAATCCTGAATTTCTTAAAGAGGGTGCAGCGATCAACGACTTTCTGAAACCGGACCGCATTGTAATCGGAACAGATTCGAAACGTGCCGAGAAATTGATGAAGAGGCTATATAAACCCTTCCTGTTGAATGGGCACCCCATTGTTTTTATGGATATCACTTCAGCAGAGATGACAAAATACGCAGCCAACTCCATGCTCGCCACCAAGATCAGCTTCATGAATGATATTGCCAACCTGTGTGAAGTGGTTGGTGCCGATGTGAATATGGTCAGAAAAGGGATCGGTAGCGATACACGAATTGGGAACAAGTTTATATATCCGGGAGCTGGATATGGAGGAAGTTGCTTCCCTAAAGATGTGAAAGCACTTATCCGTACGGGTGATGAATATAACCGATCCCTTGAGATCCTGAAGGCTGTGGAACTGGTTAATGATAACCAGAAAATGGTATTACCCACCAAGGTAAAATCACATTTTGGAAGTGATCTTAAGGGCAAGAGGTTCGGTGTCTGGGGATTATCCTTTAAACCTCATACCGATGATATGAGGGAAGCCCCTTCTATAAGGATTATTGATGAGTTAATTGCTGCAGGAGCTGAAATCAGGGGTTATGATCCGGTGGCTATGGAAGAAGCCAAAAGACAGCTGGGAGATAAAATAGAGTATTGTGAGGATAAATATGAGGCACTGATCGATACCGATGCTCTTGTGGTCGTTACTGAATGGCCTGAGTTTCGGGTGTTGAACTACAGAATGCTGGAGAAGCTGATGCACGAAAAGGTGATCTTCGATGGAAGAAATATCTATGATGCTGAAGAGCTTCAGGAGTATGGATTCACTTACTACAGTATTGGAAGGCAACCCGTAAAACCTTGAACCGGAAACTGAGTATATGAAAAGAATACTAATTACAGGTGGAGCTGGTTTCATAGGTTCTCATCTCTGCGACAGGTTGCTGAAAGATGGTAATGAAGTACTCTGCCTGGACAATTATTTCACAGGTGCCAAACGGAACATCATCCATTTGCTGGAGAATCCCTATTTCGAATTGATCAGGCATGATGTTACTTCTTCTTTCTATGTTGAAGTGGATGAGATCTATAACCTGGCATGCCCCGCTTCGCCCATTCATTACCAATACAATCCCATAAAAACAGTAAAGACATCGGTTATGGGAGCCATCAATATGCTGGGGCTGGCAAAACGGATCAAAGCAAAAGTACTTCAGGCCTCCACCAGTGAAGTATATGGGGATCCGACTATTCATCCACAACCCGAATCCTATTGGGGGAATGTGAATCCTATTGGCTCCCGATCTTGCTATGATGAAGGTAAAAGGTGTGCTGAAACCCTGTTTAAAGATTACCACCAGCAAAATGGTGTACGGATAAAGATTGTAAGGATCTTCAACACATATGGCCCAAGAATGCACCCCAATGACGGTAGGGTGGTCTCTAATTTCATAGTGCAAGCCCTGCAAAACAGGGATATTACCATATATGGCGACGGACAACAAACCAGGAGCTTCCAGTATGTAGACGATCTGCTGGAGGGATTGGTACGGATGATGGGAACTGGAGATAATGTGACAGGACCTATCAATTTGGGAAACCCAAAAGAGTTTACCATTCTGGAGCTGGCCAATAAGATTCTTGACATGACCGGTTCGAAATCAAAGATTACCTATAAGCCACTCCCAAAAGATGATCCGGTGCAGCGTAAACCAGTAATCTCCAGGGCCAAGGCGAGCCTGAACGATTGGAAACCTGTTGTTAGTCTGGATGAGGGTCTGAAGAAGACCATTACCTATTTCGATGAACTGCTAAAACAGTAATATGAAGGGAATCATACTTGCAGGAGGTGCAGGAACGCGCCTCTACCCTATTACCAGATCCATTTCCAAACAGATCATCCCGGTTTACGATAAGCCCATGATCTATTACCCGTTATCGGTACTTATGTTGGCCGGGATCAAAGAGATCCTGATCATCTCCACTCCGGAGGATCTGCATCTGTACCAAACGCTTCTTAATGATGGAAGTCAACTCGGACTTGATCTGAGCTTTACTATTCAGCCTTCACCAGATGGACTTGCACAGGCTTTCCTGATCGGCGAAGAATTCATAGGGGATGACAACGTATGCCTCATATTAGGCGACAACATCTTTTATGGCCACGGTTTTTCTCACTCTTTACGGAAAGCAGTTGCACTTGAAGAGGGGGCTGTTGTCTTTGGATATTATGTGACTGATCCGGAGCGGTACGGGGTGGTCGATTTTGATGATCAAGGTCAGGTGTTAAGCCTGGAAGAAAAGCCACATAACCCTAAATCCAATTATGCGGTCACCGGTCTCTATTTCTATGATAACGGTGTAATTGAAAAAGCCAAATCTTTACAACCATCCAAGCGGGGAGAGCTTGAGATTACTGACCTGAACAGACTCTACCTCCTGGAAAAAAGACTCAGTGTGAAGATCATGGGAAGAGGTATGGCATGGTTGGATACGGGCACCCATGAAAGTCTGTTGCAAGCATCCAATTATATACATACCATAGAACAACGACAGGGATTAAAGATTTCATGTATTGAAGAGATTGCCTACAAGATGGGGTTCATTGGAAAGGAGCAATTAGTTTCTCTTGCCGAAAAGATGAATTCCAGTGATTACGGGAAATATTTGCTAAGTATAGCCAACGAACGTCATTTCATTTCAGACTTATAACTACTGGATCGAACACAAATGAATGTAAAGGATACTGGCATTGAGGGATTGAAGATTCTGGAACCTAAGGTGTTTAAGGACAGCCGTGGCTATTTCATGGAAAGTTATCAAATGGCTAAGATGAATGAGCATGGTATTCATTGCCAATTTGTTCAGGACAATCAATCACGTTCAGCATTCGGGGTGATCCGCGGGCTCCATTACCAGGAGGAACCTTTTGCACAGACCAAATTAATCAGGGTCACTGAAGGGAGGATATATGATGTGGCGGTTGATATTCGCAAGGATTCTCCCACCTTTGGCAAGTGGTTTGGACTTGAAATAAGTGCAGAGAACTTTACCCAATTGTTAATCCCGGGAGGATTTGCTCACGGATTTTCTGTGCTGTCGGAATATGCCACTCTGTTTTATAAATGTGATACCTACTACCATCCGGAATCTGAGTCTGGCATCCGATTCGATGATCCTGATCTAAACATCGACTGGAAGATCGATCTGAGATCAGCCGTTATATCTGATAAGGACAAACACTTACCCCATTTAAAGGACCTTAAATAATTAATAATGAGTCATGTACTAGTAACCGGCGCACGTGGACAACTGGGAAGAGAGATAAAAAAGATCCGTAACAGATTTAGCCAGATCTACACCTTTACAGATATTGAGGAACTGGATGTGTCAAATAAAGACGCATTGGATGCCTACCTGGCCTCACACCCGGTGGACTATATTATCAACTGTGCAGCATATACCGATGTGGATGGGGCCGAATCGGAACCCGAACGAGCTATGCAACTTAACCGGGATGTCCTGGTTCATTTAAAAGATAGCCTGGAGCATCATCTCAAGACAAGGATTATTCACATTTCAACCGATTATGTTTTCAAAGGCGATATTATCCGTCCCCTTCGGGAGGATGATCCGCCGGATCCGCTGAGCGTTTATGGTACTACCAAACTTGAAGGTGAAAAAGTATTGCAGGGTCATCCTCGAGTCATGATCATACGTACTTCATGGCTATTCAGTGTTTTCGGTAAAAACTTTGTCAAGAGCATGATCAACCGGATGGATCAGCGTAATGATTTGAAAGTGGTATATGACCAGATAGGGACACCAACATACGCAGAAGACCTGGCCAGAGCCATCATGCAAATCATTTCAGAGGTGGAATCGGACAAATTAGATTTTACTCCAGGGACTTTCCACTACTCCAATGAAGGGGTTTGCAGCTGGTATGACCTGGCAGTAGAAGTGTGCAGACTGATCAAATGCAAAGGTGAGGTACTGCCTATTGAGAGTGACGAATACCCATTGCCCGCTAAGAGACCGGTCTACTCGGTGCTGAATAAATCTAAAATTAAAGAGTTTTATGGTGTGGAGGTTCCCTATTGGAGGGATAGCCTTGAGAGTTGTATAAAGAATCTGTTATAAAAAAGTGTTGTGAATATGGAGAACGAAAACATCCTCTCATTAGTTAAGGAAAAAGCTCAAACATGGCTGGATAGCCCTATCGATGAATCTTCCAAAGAGTCCATCCGGCAGATGATGAACGAAAATGAAGCAGAGCTGATCGAAAGCTTTTATAAAGACCTTGAATTTGGTACCGGCGGACTCAGAGGGATCATGGGGATAGGGACCAACCGGATGAATATCTATACTGTGGGCATGGCCACACAGGGATTATGTAATTACTTGTTGAAACAGTTTACAGGGAGAGATGAAATCAGTGTGGCAGTAGCCCATGATTGCCGTAACAACAGTCCCCTTTTCGCAGAGATTACTGCTCAAATATGTATAGCCAACGGAATCAAGGCATACCTGTTTGATGACCTGAGGCCTACTCCGGAACTCAGTTATGCCATCAGGCAGCTGGGTTGTCAGAGTGGTGTTGTGGTCACGGCTTCGCATAATCCAAAGGAATACAATGGCTACAAAGTCTACTGGGAGGATGGTGGACAGATCATCAATCCCCATGATGTGAATATTATTCAGGAGGTCCAGAACATCAAATCGATCGGTGAAGTCAAATTTGACGGGGACAAAGAGGCCATTCAAATACTGGGTGAAGAGATGGATGCCCGGTATATCGAGGAAGTGGCTAGTCAATCCATAAATCCGGAACTAATCAAAGCTCATTCTGATGTAAAGATCGTATATACTCCTATCCACGGAACCGGAGTAATAATGGTTCCCAGAGCCCTGAAAAGGCTGGGTTTTAAAAACATATACAGTGTTCCTGAACAGGATGTGGTGGATGGTAATTTCCCCACAGTGGTTTCTCCCAATCCTGAAGAGTCAGCAGCCCTTGATCTGGCCCTGAAAAAGGCTGATGAGGTGGGAGCTGACCTGGTGATGGCTACTGATCCGGATGCTGACCGGGTAGGTATTGCTGTCAGAGACCATAGCGGAAAACTGATATTGATCAATGGAAACCAGACTGCCGCATTGCTAACCTACTATTTGATATCCCAATGGTCGGAACGAGGAAAACTAACTGGTAAAGAGTATATTGTCAAAACAATTGTAACCACTGAGTTGATTGCCGACATGGCTCAATACTATGGTGTACCCTACTATGACGTACTAACGGGATTCAAATTCATTGCCGACATCATCAAGAGAAATGAGGAGAAGATGACCTTTATCGGTGGTGGAGAGGAGAGTTACGGATTTATGATTGGAGATTTTGTGAGGGATAAGGATGCTGTGGCTTCCTGTTCCATGATTGCCGAACTGGCCGCCTGGGCACGAAGTAAAGGGAAAAGTGTCTATGATGTATTGATGGACATCCACCTGCAATTTTCTTGTTACCAGGAGTCGCTGATCAATGTAGTCAGAAAAGGCAAATCAGGAGCAGAAGAGATCCAAAAGATGATGGCAGATTTCAGGGAGAAACCTCCTGCAAGTATAAACAGGTCAAAGGTGAAAGTGATACATGATTACCTGGAACAGGTGAGCACAGAAATGGGCACTGGCAAACAGACCGGGATCACTCTACCTAAATCCAATGTACTTCAATTCCTGTTGGAAGATGGAAGCAAGATCTCTGTTCGCCCATCCGGTACTGAACCCAAGATCAAATTCTATTTCAGTGTATTTGAGAAGTTGGAGAAGCGTGAGGATTTTGATCAGGTACATGGTATACTCGAGGAACGAATTCTGAATCTGAAGAATGATCTGAAACTCATATAAACTGACCCAAACTATGAAACGAACATGAACTCTTTTAATCTGAGATTAAGTTTCAATCATGATTAAAATGAGTTCATGTGAGAGCGGAGCGGTAACATCCGTTCTCAAATTTTCAAATATGTTGAATATTAATTGAAAATTTTAAACGGATGAAATCATATCGGAAAGAACTGTGGTTTAATACCTCCCGAAGACGAGAGCTGATCAACATCACTCGTGATATTGATGAATGCTTGGGTGATAGTGGTGTTAAGGAGGGCCTGGTGCTTGTCAATGCCATGCACATCACATCATCCATATTTATAAACGATGATGAGTCAGGCCTGCATCACGACTTCGAGGTATGGCTGGAAAAGCTGGCCCCCGAAAAACCTTACGACCAGTACATGCACAATGGCTTCGAGGATAACGCCGATGCCCACCTCAAACGCACTGTTATGGGACGAGAGGTGGTGGTGGCCATCACCGGAGGAAAGATGGACTTCGGACCGTGGGAGCAGATCTTCTATGGTGAGTTCGACGGAAAACGCCGTAAGCGGGTGTTGGTGAAGATCATCGGCGAATAACCTAATATCGTTTGGAAAACTTCCGGCTGTAACTAATAGTTGGAAAAGCGATCATTCGGGGATCAGTTGGGGAATAGGTATTCCAACTGGCATATTTTCCGGGAATCTCTCCGGGCATGGTTAATACATAGGTCAATCCCACCTGCCAGCTCACAAAATCCTTCTTTTTACTGGTGATCCTGAATCCGGCAATCCCGTACCAGAGGCTGTTCTTCTGAGGGTATTCCTCATGTAAATAATCGTAGTAACCCGTTTCAGGATCATATGACTCCCTGTAAGCATACCTGTTCAAGTTCATATTAAACAGATAGTTCTCTGTGAGCAAATATATATAGGGTGAGACTTTGGTCATGGCTGAGAAATTCAGGACCAGTGAAGAGGTCTTTTTAGCTATGTCACTTTCATTGGTAGCCAGGTGTCCCACTCCAAAACTTACATTACCTGACGGGCCGCCTGTACTAAAACTGGTGTAGGCCAGATTGCCAATAGCATTGGTTCCGTATGTCCCGAAAAGGAGCATGTCACCAATGGCAAAAGCTGATTTTTCACCCACAGGGATCGATATTTTGGGTGTTACATAAAAAGGGAGTCCGATGACCGTCGTCCCCATGCCGATGGAGAACCAGTCCTCAACACCATACTGAATATCGTGAAGCAGAAAATAGACCGTGTTGTAGTAGAGCACCCCTTTCTTCAGATTAAATGCCGAGGGAGCAAAGAAATACCTGGTTTTGTGCTCATCATTTATGGTACCCTCCCTGTTTACATCCTCTGCAGATTGGACATCCTTCTCCGATGAGAGGATTTCAACAGCTGTCATGTGCTTTCCAGGATCAGAGACTATATCCAAAATGGCAAAGGCCAACAACATACTGACCTCCTGCTCTGACGAAGTTAAAACCCTGCTGCCCAAATTCTTGCTGCCCAGGAGAAGTTGATTGCAATCGGTAAGAGAGAGCAACACATCTTCACCCTGAGATGAAAGCTCTGTATAATAGTAGGTACAACGTTGCTTGAAATCAACAACAGAGGTGAGTTCTATGCTATCCGCACGAAGCCGTTTACCCAGCAGTTTTTCGGATTCTTCATTTAACAGTTGTACCTGGTCATCGAGCACCAGTTTATTCGGATCATGTACACGGGTCATCATGGATTGAGCAATGACACTACCTGGGATCAGGAATATGAACATTGCAGTAATAGTAATTTTCTTGGTCCTGATCCACCAGAGTCTGAGGTTGGATTCTTTTTTCTTCATGGTAGTTGAAATTAGTGGTTAACAAATCCTGGAATCAAAAATAAAGCTGGATCGGTCCCGCTAAAAACGGATCATACTCCCATAACCTCCCGGATAACAGCATATCGCAAATGAATATTGATTTTCACAATCAGGGTGTTAATGATTTGCAAAAATCGCAACATGACTTTGCATAATACCCGATTATTGCAATCTTTGGTCAAGCCCATTATTAAAAATCACAGGAAATAATATGCCGGAACCAGCCAACCATTCCATTCAGAACAAGCTTCTGGGAAGGATCAAGCCCCTCATACCAGCCAATCTGACCATCGTGGATGTATTGTCGGATCTGCTTGAGATTAGTACCGATAGTGTATACCGCAGGCTTCGAAGTGAGACCAGCCTGAGTATAGAGGAGGTGTCAAGGATTTGTACACATTTCAACATCTCTTTCGATGAACTGAATACTATCGACAATGCATCTTCGGTCACATTTACCTTTAATCCCCTCAGCACGGTCACAGATTACAAAAGTTACTTGCAATCGATCCATGACGACATGGTAAAGATTGCTGCATCGCCCGAAAACCAGATTACCTGGGCTGCAGAAGATATACCCATATTCCATCATTTTAAATTTCCGTTCCTGGCGGCATTTAAAGTCTATTATTGGTTTCACTGTATCATCCATACAGAGGAGCATAAGGATAAAAAATTCAGTCCCAGGCTGATTGATGATGAGATCAAAACAATTTGCAAGGATATTTACAACCTGTATGCAAAGATACCTTCTGTTGAGATCTGGACCGATCTTACAGTAGCCTCCCTTTTTGTCCAGGTGGACTATGTGTGGCAATCGGGACTGTTCGAGTGCAAAGATGATGCATTGGAGGTATGCGGACTGATCTCTGACGAGCTAGATAAGATCCACAAAGAGGCAGAATTAACCCGGAAGCTGGGATACAACGACAACGAGGTGCTTTCAGATCATTCATTCAAGTTGTACCACAGCGATATTGAGATTGGGAACAACACAATTTTCGTCACTATGGGGGACAATAAGGTACTCTACCTGACTCACAACACTATGAACAAAATCGTCACTATTAACCGTGACTTCTGCGATGCTACAGAGCGATGGATCCACAACCTGATCAAAAAATCGAATCTGATCAGTGGTGTATCGGAAAAACAGCGATTCCAGTTTTTTAACAGGATGAAATCTCAACTGGGAAATCTGGAAAAGCAGATCCGGGAGGATGCCTCCATGCCTTTCTCCAATGATTTACTGATTTGATAAATGCCGCTGGTGAAGATGATTACAGAATCTTGTTTTTAATTGACTTTTCCATCTTCTCATATCCCTCTCTAAGCTCTTCAAAAATCTTCTTGACGGTAGAAATTTTACCTATTCTTGCCGCGTTGGAACCTGTAAAGGCAAATCCATCATTCAGATTTCCCCTGTAAGCTGACAAGAGTGCATCAGCGATGCAATATTTGGTGGTTTTGGGATCACAGGTCCTGATACAATTGTATTTGCATACTGAAGGTCTTCGTTTGCCTTCATCTGTCTCATGAAGAAATTGATTGTATATGGTTCTGCCCGGAAGTCCTACTGGACTTTTGACAATCTGGATATTTTCATCCTTTGCATTAATGAAAGCATTCTTGAATCCGTCAGAAGCATCGCACTCTTCTGTAGCCACAAAACGGGTTCCCAGTTGAACTGCAGAAGCACCTTCCTTCATGATCTTAAACATATCCCCTCCGCTAAATAAACCACCTGCGGCAATGATAGGGATCTCTTTATTAAATCTTGTCTTCATCTGAAGCACCACCTCTCTTACTTCCCTGACAAGATTCTCAAGTGAATTACTCTGGTTGAAAATATCCTCTGCTTTGAAGCCTAAATGACCGCCTGCTTTTGGACCTTCGACTACCAGCGCATCAGGTAAATAACCATATTGTTGTTGCCATTTATTGCATATAATTGAGGCTGCCCGGCCTGATGAAACTATAGGAACAAGCTTTGTTTTAATACCTTCTCCAAGATATTTTGGCAGATCCAGTGGAAGTCCGGCACCAGCAAATATGATATCGATACCTTCTTCAATAGAAGTACGGACCATATCTGAAAAATTGGTGATCACAGTCATTATATTGACTCCTAGAACACCCTCTGTACGTTCTCTGGCTTTTCTTATCTCGTTCCGTATGGATTCAATATGGAGTTTCTTATAGTTTTTGCTGGAACCCTCCTTTAAAAATCCAATACCCACGGTTGAAATAACACCCACACCGCCCATATTCGCCACTGCAGATGCAAGACCTGATAACGAGATACCAATACCCATCCCACCCTGAATGATCGGAACGGATATTTTAAGATCTCCAATTTTAAAAGAATTCATATGATATTAATTATTGTTTTTCCTTGGTTCAACGATTGGATGTAATACTGAGAGCGATGATGTACTATCCTGTAAGCAGGTGTAAGTAAATTAAAGCGCAGTTTTTCAAATCAAATGTGGTGGCGAAGGTAATCCTATTCTTTTACATAAGCGCAATTTCGTTGATCTGATGCCACATTTTCATCCCTGTATGAGTCCGTTCATCACTAAATCAGTGAAGCCTTACTGGGCTTGGTTGAGATTGGACAGTATTCCTTTCAGTACCTGTAAAGCCTCTTCATAGTTATATTCCTCCATATATGCCTTTATTGTATTCATCTCTGCAGCATACTTTTTTATTCCGGGTAAATCGCATATCTCCCCCAGCCTACGTTTTTGTGGTACACAACCCAAAAAGTATACCCCTGGAACAGGGAAACAGATTTATTACCACTTTGGAAGGGAAAGTGCTACGGAGGGGTAAGATTACCGGGGCTAACCGGTGGTTCCCATGGCGTTGGCTATGGCGTTGACGCTTCTGAGTAAATTCTGCAGCAAGAATTCAGCACGTTTGGTGTCTCCCGATTTTTGTGCTTCTCTCCAGCTTTTGAGCAGGGATACCTGTTCTTTATGCAGGGGGAGCAGGGCCGCTCCCCGTAACTGGGTTGAATAGAAATGATTCACACGTCGTTCAGAGATCGGGCTCTGCAGCAGATCCAGCATCATTTTCCTGGTCAGGGCAAGTTCATCCAGCAACATAGTCAGTATCTCATCACGGACCTGCCGATCCTCCACCAGTCCCCCGTACATGGTCATAATCTCCTCATCCGTGGCTGCCAGACTCGTATCCACATTGGTGAGTACATACCGTACGAAGCTGTCAGCTTTCGCCAGTTGTTTCAACTGTTCGTATTTCACCGGTTCCGACTCTTTCATTTTCCGCAGGGTGGTGCCCACACCGTACCAGCTTGATATATGCATCCTCGACTGGGTCCAGCTGAACACCCAGGGGATGGCCCTCAGATCTTCCAGGGTTCTTTTTCCCCTCCTTCGTGATGGGCGGGAACCGATTTTGCTGGATTCAATTACCGCAATGGGTGTTGCCTGTTCAAAAAACCTGATAAACAAAGGATGCCCTGTTAATCTCTTAAAAGCGGCATAACTCTCATCGGCCATATAGGTAAATAGCTCCTCACGCAGGGAATCTGTGCCAGGTTCCTCCAAACGGTTCAGTACAGTTCTGTGCGTGGTTCCTGCCAGCAATAATTCCAGGTTATATGCTGCATTTCCCTTGTTTGCGTATTTCCTTTCGATGGTCTCTCCCTGTTCCGTAACACGGATAAGTCCGTGTACAGTATCGTCTGGCAGGGCTTGTAAAAACCAGTGGGTAGGACCGGCACCCCTGCTGATGGTCCCTCCTTTGCCATGGAAGAAACGGATATTCACCCCATGCTTCTTCCCCACGCGGGAGAGCCTGGTCTGGGCATCATAAAGATACCATGCACTGGCCAGAATACCACCGTCCTTATTACTGTCACTGTACCCGATCATCACATCCTGAACCGGTTCTGACCATCCCCTCTGTTCTCTTACGTACTCCAGGCTGTTTCTGGTTACAGGATGGATTAGGAATTGGTCCATGACCTGTGGACTCTGCTTCAGATCTTCAATGGTCTCAAAAAGGGGGACCACAGGCATAGGACATACCAATCCCTTGGGGGTAAGCCGGGATAGTCCCGCTTCCCTGACGAAAAGATACACCGTCAGCAGATCTGTCACTTTCCGGGTCATACTCACGATCAGTGAACCCAATGCACGTTCGGAATAGATTCTGACATGGCCGGCCAGCGAGTGAAAGGTATTCACTGCTTCCTTTGCCTGCGCAGACTCCAGAAATTCGGTATGGGTAAGGAAAGGTCTGTTATGGTTCAGTTCTTCCAGGATCAGGTTTTCCAATTCCCTTTCGTTCCCTTTTACCTGTTTTAGTTTTCCCGGAATTCCTGTCCTGATGATCTCCAGCAGAGCTTCTTCATAATAGTGGCTGTTTTGCCTGATATCCAGATGGGCCAGGTGAAATCCGAACAAGTTCAGATGACGCAGTACTTTCTGCACATCATAGCTGGCCAGAGACCATGCCCCAAAGTGTACCAGGGCTGATTTCATCAGTTTCAGATCGTCCACAAGTTCACCTGAATAGCGGTACGAGGTGGGTGTGTCATGAAGGTCAATTCCTCCTCCGGATCGTTCAATGACCGGGAGCTTCAGCTTCAATAGCTTGATGAAATGTTTGAATGGTTCGTATTGATCATTGATAAAACCGGGCCTTAGTTCGCTCTCCAGCTCATGCAGCCTTTCCGTAAAAGAAGAGGGTAATGCAGATTCATTGCAGTAAATGCTGAGCTTATCGGACAGGTCATCCAGCAAGTTAAGCACCAGTTTAAAAGCATGAAGCCTTGATGCCTTCAGGGTATATTCCGTCACTTCGGCAGTCACCAGCGGGTGTCCATCCCTGTCACCTCCCACCCAGTTCCCGAACGAGATGGAAGGGAACAGGCTGGAATCCTCCACCAGTTCCCGTTTGAATCCTGCCTCCAACCATGCCTGTTTCAATCTGAAATCCAGGATTGGCAGCACTTCGGGGAATACCTTGTAGAAATAGTGGAGCACGTTCTCAAGTTCCGATTCAATGGCAGGTTTTTCTATAAAGATCTCACCGATAAACCAAAGCTTGTGCAGATTCCTTTTGATATCGTATTTGATTCCTTCCCTCTCGTAGGAGTTATACATGGAGTTTTCAAGCTTCAGCAGTAACAGGTATAACTCCCGGTATAAACTCAGCACCACAGGTCGCTTTGCTTCTGTGGGATGAGCGGTTAGCACCGGCTCTACCTCCACCTTCCGGAACTGCTCCAGGATCTCCTGTTCGCTAACACCCCTCTTCTTCAGATCTGCCAGAACAGCACCCCATAATCCGTTCACGCTATCCAGGCCCTCAGCTTCCTGTCTGCGCCGCCGGTTCTGAACAGCGCCATTGACTTCAGCCAGGTTAAGCAATTGAAAGCAAATGGAGTACAGATGAAGCAGCTTCTGCTGGTTCTGCTCAGTAAAAGAAGGCTCCTTATCTGAAATCCAGGGCATCTGGGCGGCCAGTGCCTCTTCGTTGTTCTCAATCAGCACTTCAGATAAGCATTGCAACAGGAATTCCAGATCCTTATAGGATTTTCCAAGCAGGTTCTGGATTTTACTTATTGGGGTATTCATGGAAAAATAGCAAGTTCTACAGATAATAGCTATAACAATATTTATACTCGCCTGTTCATTGGGTATACATAATCCATATCCTGCCTCATTCGTCCCGTCATTTATATTTTTATCCCAGGGCCTTTGGGATTCATACCTCTATCGAATCATCCAAACCCATTATTATTACTCTATCTGTTTGCCTCATACTTTTGCAGAAACCACATCCTCTTTCCTATGAATATCTTACTGGTAAGTCCAAGGTATCCGGATACATACTGGAGTTTCAGACACGCCTTGAAGTTCATCTCCAAGAAAGCCTCCAATCCACCACTAGGGCTCATGACTATTGCTGCCCTTTTACCAGTTGAATGGAAGAAGAGACTGTTAGATCTGAACACAGCTTCACTAAGAGATAAGGATATACAATGGGCTGATTATGTGTTTATCAGTGCCATGTCTGTTCAGCAGGCTTCTGCAACGCAGGTGATTCAAAGATGCAAATCGCTCGACAGAAAAATAGTAGCCGGTGGTCCGCTTTTTACCGGAGATCCGGACTCCTACCGGCACCTGGATCACCTCATTCTTAATGAAGCGGAGATCACATTACCCAGGTTTCTGGCCGATCTTAAAAACAACACTCCAAAGAAAATCTATCAGACCCGGAGTTTTGCCAATATACAAACCTCCCCTCTCCCCGATTATTCACTGATCAAGGCATCCGATTATGCACAATTGAGCATACAATATTCCAGGGGATGTCCATATAATTGTGAGTTTTGTGAGATTACTGCACTACTGGGACGAAAAGTACGACTCAAAACGACCTTACAGATCCTGCAGGAATTGCAAGCTATTTGCGATACAGGTTTTAGAGGAAATGTGTTTTTTGTAGATGACAACTTTATAGGGAATCGAAAGAGACTAAAGAATGAGCTGCTTCCGGCTATTGCAGCATGGAACAGAGCCTCTAAATATCCCTTCACTTTTACTACGGAAGCCTCCATTGACCTCTCTGATGACACTGAACTCATGAAAAGCATGGCTGAAGCAGGATTTGAAAAGGTCTTTGTAGGCATAGAGTCTCCTGAGGAGGAGAGTCTGAAGGAGTGTGATAAAAATCTGAACCTGAAGCGTAACCTGTTGGAGAGTGTGAAGGTGATCCAGTCGGCAGGGATTGAGGTATCGGCTGGTTTCATTGTGGGATTTGACAGTGATTCTGACAACATATTCCACCATCAGATAGAGTTTATCCAGCGAAGTGGTATCATCACAGCCATGGTCGGTCTGCTAAATGCGCCCAATCGCACAAGACTCTATGAACGTATGACCCGGGAAGGAAGGATCATAAAAACAAGCGGAGGTGACAACACCGACTATTCCTTGAATTTCGTCCCCAAAATGAAGAAGGAAGTTCTGTTAACAGGGTATCAGGATATCGTCAGCAACATCTATTCTAACAAAGCCTATTATGAAAGACTGATCAGATTTCTCAAACATTTCAAACCGGGCACAAAGGCCAGGACCCGATTGACTTTCAACAGGATTATGGCAATGTTTCGTTCAGCACTCTATATCGGTATATTGAGCAAAGGGAGGAAATATTACTGGAAACTCTTCTTATGGAGCCTTTTGAGAAAACCCAGGTTATTTCCTATGGCTATTACGTACAGCATCTATGGGTACCACTTCAGAAAAGTGTACAGGATAGATGATTGAATGATACCTTTTGATTTATTGAGGTAAGAACTGTTTGGGAATATTGACCAGATAGAGGTGTTCCGTGGCCCGGGTAAAGGCGGTATAGAGCCATCTTAAATAATCGAGGGAGAGCATTTCGTCGGTGAAATAACCCTGATCCAGGAAGACCGATTTCCACTGCCCCCCCTGCGACTTATGACAGGTAACCGCGTAGGCAAATTTCACCTGCAAAGCGTTATAATAGGGATCTGTAGCCATTTTAGCTGCCTTCTGATGACGTGACGATGCTTCCGGATAATCCTCTGCCACTGACAGATAAAGTGTCTTCTGCTGCTCCTGGTTCAGGGAAGGAGCGTCCAGGTCAATCACATCCAGCAATATCTTCACATCCAGTTCCAATCCATTATAATCGGGAAGAGTTACCTGAACATCAGCAAATCTGCACCCGTGTACCTCTTCGCTTTGCACCACCTTTTCCACCTGAATGATGTCACCATTGGCTATGAAATCGATACGATTCTCCTCATCTTTCCAGAAATAGTTATTCTTCACTACCATCAAAAGATCGCCAGGAGAAACCTGCTCCTCACGCCAGAGGATCTGGCTTCTGATCCCGGCATTGAACCGGTTGGCCCGCTTATTTGAACGAGTTACCACAATTGTCTCTCCTGTTCCGTATCGGTCATAGCTTTCTCCGATGGCCTCCAACAACTCGGCTCCACTTAACAAGGAAATATCCTCATACGCATTAAAATCAAAATCGGGGTAATCTTCCAGACTATCCGTAATAAGGGAGCGAATGGAAGTGGCATTGTGTAGTATTCCTGAGCTTTCAGTCTGCCTTACCACATCGGTCATTTCAATCTCCCTGACCCCATATCCAAACTGTTCCAGCTTTTCCCTGTTAAGAGCAGGGCTGATATCAAGCCCGACCGGAGGCAACTGAGCTGTGTCCCCAACCATCACTAAGCGACAGTGACTCCCCATCTCCACATAATCGAACAGATCCCTTAGTAAATCACCCGATCCAAAATAGGAATCAGGCGCCCGACCTCCGATCATAGATGCCTCATCCACAATGAAATAGGTGTTTTTATGCAGATTCCTGTCCAGCACAAAGTCGCCCAGTCCGTCTTTCCCGGATTTCTGCCTGTATATCTTTTTATGGATGGTCCATGCCGAATGATGGGTATAGGCACTCAACACTTTGGCAGCCCTTCCTGTGGGAGCAAGCAATACACACTTCTGTTTCAGAGAAACCAGAGTTTTTACCAGACTATTCACCAACGTGGTCTTCCCTGTTCCGGCGTACCCTTTTACAAGCATGATTTCCGATGGATCATCAATGGCAAGGAAATCCCCCAGCTCACGGATCATCTCAACCTGTCCCATTGTAGGCTGAAACTCAAGATTCTCAAGTAATTTTGCCGCTATGAATTTTCTGAGCATCTCCCTGAATTTATCACATATAAAAATATATAATTTATTTTTTTTGCTAAATTTGTCCGCAAACGTTAAAAGAATACCCCATGAGAAAAATAATCCAGATTGTATTTGTATTAGTAATCATTGTATTAGGGTATCTGATTGTAGATAGTATTATGGAGCCGATCCGCTTTAACCAGGAAGTGGAAGTCAGAGAACAGGTAACCATTAACAGGCTTATTGATATTAGAGAAGCGCAAAAAGCGTATAAAGATATATACAAAAGGTATACAGGTAGTTTTGATACGCTGGAAGCATTTCTTGATACGGGTTCTTTCTCTGTTATTAAAGCAATCGGTGAAATCCCGGAAGATTGGCTGGATGAAATGGGGTTCGAAAAAGCCAGAGAAAAAGCGTTGAAGGAGGGTGTGATCAGCCGTGAAGCCACTGAAGTTCCTGTGTTGGATTCCCTGTTTGGAGCTGGATTTGCCCTGGATTCTCTACGCCTTGTCCCCTTTACCGAAGATGTAGTTTTCACTATGGAATCTGGTGAGATCCTGACAACCTCCAATCTGATTGTTCAGGTAATCGAGGTTTCTGTTCAATATGATGACCTGCTGAACGGAATGGATGGGCAGCTCATTGTAAATTATAAGGACGAGAGGATGAAAATCGTTGGATTCGAAGGAGTAAAATTCGGATCCATGGAAGAAGGAACACTTACCGGCAACTGGGAATAGTCTCCCCTTGGTATAGATGCAGGCAGATAGTATTATATCGAATACTATTTCACAAGATATCCGACTGAAAGGTCATCAATCCATCCGGTTCGCTCCGGATGGATTTTCTGTTCTTATATCTGATGCAAGTTACCAGCCTGTTTTCCTGAAACAGTATCTTTTCAAACCAGAAATACCACCCAATCTTCACCCGGCAGAATGCGGCAGGGTACTGGACGAATCCGGGCTTCTCTCCTTTGAAGGCGAAACTGTTTTGATCGTTGACACTCTGGCTGTAACTGTGGTTCCAAATCAGTTCCTGGATGACAAAGGGGATCGTGCGATACTTCAGACAGCATGCAGATTGAGTGACACAGATCAGGTGGATCACCGCCTGCTCAGAGACCGTAAATTACAACTGGTCTACTCGATCCCGGAAGAGATTGTGACGTTAAAGGAGCGGTTCTCCTGTGAGGTCAAAGTCATTCATCCTTCCGAGTGCCTGGTCTCTCTTTCAGACCAGGTGAAAGCCAGTGACCATCAAAGAGGAGTTGTGATCGCAGAAATTCAGCCCTACACCCTTGATTTGCTCGTGATACAGGAAGATCAGATCAGACTGCTGAACCGGTATGCCCTGAAGGATACATCAGATTTTATTTACCATACCCTGAATACCATTAAGCAACTGAAACTGGAAAGGGAGACGATTCCCATCTATCTTTCAGGGATTATACATCAAGAGCATGAACTGTACGGACTCCTCGGTAAATATGTCAGGCATGTGAAGACCACTCCCTATTATCTGGAGGAGTTATCCAAGGTGCACATGCTTCAATACATGATACTATCTGAGGGCAGTAAGTGCGCATAATCAGCGGTACATACAGGGGCAAACAGATTCACCCGCCCAAAAACTTCAAGGCCAGACCCACTACCGATTTTGCCAAGGAGAACCTTTTTAATATCCTGATACATCAATTTGATCTGGAAGCGCTGGATATACTGGACTTGTTTGCGGGAACGGGCAGTATTTCCTATGAATTTGCCTCCAGGGGTGTACGTTCGGTAGTAGCCGTTGAGATAAATCCTGCGTATTTCAAATTCATACAACGAACATGCAGTAACCTGAAACTGGAGCAGATAAGTGTAATTAAAGATGATGTGTTCAGGTATGTAAGGAAACCGTACCAGGCTTTTGATATCATCTTTGCAGATCCCCCCTATGATCACCCGGGATTACATGAACTTCCTGATTTGATTTTTTCCACAGAGATCCTTAACGAAGATGGGCTTTTCATTTTGGAACACCCAGCCAGCTATTCATTTACAGCACACCCCCGTTTCCTTCAGCAAAGGAAATACGGGGGTGTGAACTTTACACTGTTTTCAAGGATTTCTCTCTAATCTACCTTCACCAGTTTGTTGCGTCCTTTTAGCACTCCTTCCTCATACCACTGAATGAGATAAAAACCTCGATGTAATGATTGTACATTAAGCTGATACACCTGAAAACCAGATGGGACATACTCCTGAAGCACAATTCGGCCATTCATATCTATCAATTCAAATCTTCCTTCTCTCTCACTGTCTCTTCCCAAGTTTACGTTGACTATGGCTCTGGCCGGATTGGGATAGATATGTATCGCTTCCATTTGGAAAGGTCTCTGGCCGATACCTACTTGTGGCGTTTTGTATTCCACAGCCGCCTGGAGAATCTGTTTGGTATTTCTGTCCTGTACAAATGCAACCACTGCCAGATCTTCCACATCCTCCACGAAAGTCGGGTATACCCAGGTATTCACCCGCGTGTCATTGCTTCCGCTCGACCAGTTATCACCTAACAGCTTCCCTGCAGGTGTCGGGAGCATATCGAGCACCACATTTCTGAATACAGTATCCCCATTGATCCCTGTATAGGCATTCACAGATGCTTCTAATACAATCACATAGAGCTGGATGTTTTCAGCGTAATGATCTACATTACAGGTTACTGAGGTGGTTGCTTCCAGAATGTTTTCCATCCAGTTTACTTCCAGATCCACATCGAATGCGGGGATTTGAAGGGTCAGCAGCCTCATATTATCAATGTTAGGAGTAGTCTTCAGATCGGAAAAGTCGTACCTGAACTCCTCGTTTACTCCTCCATCCAGTATGGCGTAAGGCACTTTGGGTATCCCGTAGTTGAACGACCTGGTAGAGGAGGGTCCCGGATTATTGGCATTCATGGGGTCAAATCCTGGATACTCCATATGATATTGTATATCAATTACTTCATCTGAATTGCTCCTTCCAAAAGAATCTACAATATCATCTGCATCTTTTGAAGATGCATCTGATGCGTTGGTAAAATGTTCAAGCACAGCAAGCTTTGAACGTTCTGCCAGGAAGACATTGTCGAAGGCGAATCCCCTCTTATTTAAACCTCCCGCTTCATCTTCTACTGCAAAAGCCACTCTGAAGGAGACAAAAGGTTTGCCTGCCAGTATATCCAGGTCATGGGCAGCGGTCACCCAATCATGATCTGGATTGTACAGATCCCAACCCCAGCCGGTGCTGCTTCCCCCGGGCTCACTCACAATGTTATGGGCATTGTACCACTCCATTCCGGGTGTCTCCGCTCCAATGGTCTTCCATCCCTCATCGACCACATCCATATACTGAAGAACTGCACCGCTCTTCCCGGCTACAAAACTCTTCATAATATCCATTTGGATCAATGGATGTTCCATCCCGGATAGATCGAAACAGGGACTTAGCATCCAGGAGTCTTCGTTGTACCCGATCACCCCCTCCGGCAGATCGGTAAACCATGCCTTATCTACCGGATCAGGTGTAAATCCGTCGAAATTGGGAGCATCCCAGCTCCAGCTGGCTGTCAGGCCATTACTTTGTACGGTCCACAAACCCTGGGAAGTATTAAATCCTTCACTATAACCCGTTTCACTTGGAGTAAAGGTCTCTTTCAACGATAACTCCTTTCTGGCGGTATCAGTACATCCCAGGGCGCTCTCCACAAGAAGCTCCACTGCATAATCGCCATGGTAACCGAAAACATAGGTGGTAGAATCGAGATATTCATCTGAAACGATATCACCCAGGTGTAATCCGTTTCCATCATAGAACATCCATTTGGTACCTATCAGATTGGCGTGTTCAGAAGTGGACTTGTTAAGGAATTTTGTACCTAGCTCTCCTCCGTAACAATTGCTCTCCCAGGTGAAATCTGCCACAGGTACATTCCCAATCAATGTATCCATAACATATGAGCTTTCGCAACCATCAAATGTGGTTGCCGTCAAACTGATGTTTCGTTGACCAGGATCTGAATAAAAATGAGTGGGATTGATCTGGTCACTGGTATTGTTGGATCCGCTACCCGGATCATCAAAATTCCATAACCAGTTTTCTACCAGTAGTTTATTATCTGTAGTGTTCTCAAATGAGATAAAACCTCCGGCATCTGCTATGCAGGAAGAGCTCAATTCAAATCCAGCCTCTGCAGAGAATCTGATGAGTATCTGCAATTCGGAAACAGCGACACATTCATTGGTCGATGTGGCAGTGCAGCTAATGGTGTAGGTTCCGGGTTGCAGTGAATCGGGGTAGAATACAAATCCATCGGATACGTTTCCGTAGACACCGGGGCCTGCAAAAATCGCACCGAGCACACTGGATTCGAGTAATACCGGATCATCGCTCTGACAATAGACCGTGTTCAGGTTCAGAATATTGGGAACATCAACTCCCAGGACAGAGAAAGTATCCCTCAGGAATAAAGGTACACCATTAAAATACTCATAGACAATGATGTACTCACCTTCTTGAAGCATATTGGGGAGTATCAGGGCAGAATTGTCCCCATTGTCGGACAATCCCGTAACAGCATATCCATTGATATTGGTCAGCTTGAAAGAACCTGTCACTCCGGCCAGATTGGTGGCTGTTACGGTGAACATGTCAGCGTTGTTACAAACGGAAGTTTCGGGAATAAAAATATCACCCTCTGCACTTAACACAAAAACCTGGGCACTATCGACACTGGTACAGCCGTGCTGATTCACAAACGTATAATAAAGCATATGGGGTGAATTCTCAGTTCCTGCAACAGAGGGATAGAAATAATCTGTGGCCGGTACCACTCCCGGGCCACTGAATATTCCTCCGGATGGGCTGGCTATGAGACGGAATGGATCAGCCTCTACATTGTAGCCCGATACCAGATTCATGATCTGCACTTCGGTTTTCTCATTTACAACGATCTCCACATTGGCACCGGTATTTACCACTGCGTTCCGGTCCCACACAGAATCAACCTGGAAGGTAGTGGTCTGGTCCAGTGCAATAGGAATCTTGTAAGGTGATTCACTGATAAACTTATATGAGGTGACTGCGGTTCCATCACTTAAATCAAATCCCCAGGGCGGCCGGCCTGATAGAAATACGGTGAGTTCAGCGGGATCCCCTTGACAAATCTGAGGCGGAGCGGCCAAGGCAGCAGTGGGCAGTTCTGTGTATACCTCAAGTGTATTTGCTTCGATGATGCTATAAGCCAGGCTGTTGTTCCCGGCAGAATCGGTCATCATCACACTGGCCTCCAGGCTCCCTGCGGCCACATTATCATCACCTGTAGAAACCAGGTAGTTCAGTACGTAGAGTCCGCCCGTCTGCTCAACCATGGATACACGGTCTGAAGTGATCGGAATACCATTAATCACTGTTCCTGCCCCTCCCGTATAACCGAGTCCATCGGCAGTGATCACAAGCTGAACAGCTTTGCCTGGTCCCACTTCGGTCTGTGAAACTTCCATTCGGGCAACCACAGGGGAATGGGCATCAATTCGTGCCGTATTAGGCGCGATTACATTATAAGGTAATGCGTTGAAGTTACCCGAAGGTTTCACAAGGGTAACCGCTGCTGTCAGCATGCCGGCAGGTACATCAGTGTCACCTTCCAACACAGTATAAATCAGGCGATAATTACCTGCTCCTACCTCCACAAAAGTCACATTGGGTGCCGTTACCGGGATTCCATTGATCGTAGTCAGAGGATGTGCTGTGTAGTGAGTACTGTCTGCACTGATATTCAATGTGACAATATCACCCACTTTATAAAACTGTGAGGCCACACTCATGGCTGTTACCACAGGTATCTTTGCATCCAGGGCATCATTGTTCTGGATAATGGGTTCGTTATAAGGAATATTCTGGATCGCTCCATCGGACAACACCAGGTTGGCCACCGGAATATCTGCCAAAGCCGGATAGCTGGCTCCTCCCAATGTAACTGTAAAAGTGGCCCGGTAGGTGGTGGCATTGAGCCGCTGGAGATTCACCAGGGGATATCCCGCGATGGTTCCGGATACCAGGAAATAAGGAGTTCCTGCATCATTGGAGACTGATAATGTGGCTGTTACCACATCACCAATCTTCATGGTGACATTGGGGATCTGCACATTCAGAATCTCAATTACCTTTTGGAAGTTAGCCTGGACTGTCGCATTACCCAATGTGAGGGTTGCCGTTGTGGTGGCCATGGTGTCATTGCCAAAGTTGGCAAATCCGCTGAATAGGGTCCAGTTCTTAAACTTATACCCCATCGGGATGGTGTTAGCTGATATCGTCTGCGGCACCCCATGTTCCACCTGTACGGGTAATGCAGGCAGTACTGTTGCTCCCGGTGTTCCATCAGTAACCAGTGTCAAGGTGTATTTCTTTAATTCAAAGGTGGCCTGCAGGAGTACATTGTCGGTGGTCAGTGTGGCGGTGGTAGTAGCCAGGGTATCATTACCAAGAGCAACAGATCCCGAGACAACCACCCACTGTTTGAACTTAAATCCGGTGGGAATAGTCACTGCAGATATGATCTGTGGCGCTCCGTGGGTCACACTGACCGGAGTAGCCGGGCTCACAGCAGCCCCCGGAGTTCCATCCGTTATAAGTGTCAGTGTGTATTTCTTGAGCTCAAAACTAGCCTGAATGATAGTATTGCCGTTGGTAAGAGTAGCTGTGGTAGTAGCCAGGGTATCGTTGGCAATGGCAGCCTGACCACTGATTACAGTCCACTTCTTTAACTTGTAACCTGCAGGAATAGTCACAGCCGAAATAACCTGAGGTTGTCCGTGGGTTACCATTACCGGGGTAGCAGGACTCACCGCAGTTCCTGGGGTACCGTCAGTTATCAATGTCAACTGATACTGTTCTAGCTCAAAGTTTGCTTGCAGGGTCACATTGTTGGTGGATAATGTCACAGTGGTGGTTGCCAGGGTACTATTGGCAATGTCAACTACACCATCTCCCACTACGGTCCAGTCCTTAAACTTATAACCTTGCGGAATGGTACTTGCTGAAATAACATAGGGCTCACCATGAGTTACCATGACCGGTGTGGAGGGTGTCACAGCCGCACCCGGAGTCCCATCAGTAATAAGTGTCAACTGATAGGTAACCTGTTCAAAATTGGCTGTAATGACCTTATTGTCATCCATGGTCACTGTGGTAGGATTGATCGCTGACTCCAGGTCACCTGTCCACTCGGCAAATTCCCATCCCGCATCGGGAGTGGCTTCTATATTTACATTGGTCCCACTCAGATGGGTCGGTCCCGTTGGTACCTGAGTTGCTGTTCCGTTCCCTATAGTACTCAGGGTAAGCGTATAGCTAAGCTGGGTGAAATGGGCTGTGACCGATTTCTCTTCAGTCATGGTTATGGCTCCCGGATTGGCACTGCCGGAGATACCACCGGACCAATGGGAGAAGGTCCAGCCCGCAGAAGCTACCGGAGTAAGTGTAACCACTGTGTTATAGGTGTAGCTACCTCCCACAGGACTCAGATCAACTGATCCACTTCCATCCACTAAGACAGTTAAGGGATAAGAATCCTCGGTAAAGACGGCTGTCACAGATTTATCTCCATCCATAGTGATGGTCTCCGGGTCATTATCACCACTCAGATCGCCTTCCCAATGAGAGAAAGTCCACCCCGCAAGAGGTTGCGGGGTCAGGGTAACCACTGTATTATAGGTATAGCTACCTCCCACAGGACTCAGATCAACTGATCCACTTCCATCCGCTGTAATGGTTAACGAATAATAAATTGCATCAAATGTTGCGGTAACAGTTTTATCACTGTTCATGGTAATCGAAGTGCTTGGATTCGTTCCGCTCAGATCACCTGACCAGTTTTCGAAGCTAGATCCAGGATCAGCTGCAGCGGTAAGATTGACAACGGAACCTGCAGCATACTGCCCCTGATTGGGATCTTTGGTAACATCTCCGCTTCCTGTTCCTGCATAATTAATAGTCAGGGTATAATTCTGTGCAAAAAGTTGCTGCCCAAATAAAGCTCCCGCCATCACCAAAATAGCAGTGAGAAATAGTCGTGTAAGCTTATTTGATCTATTTATGCTATGGAGTTTTCCGTGATTCATCTTTCTCTTCAATTAATTTAAAATCGCTTCCTGTTTGTACGTGTCTTGCACAATATAGTTTCCTTTATTTTTAAAATCAAACAGTTCAAATTTGTCATATTTTGAGAGCATCGTATCTGTCTGTTTTTCTGTGCTTTATGCGACTCGTTTACGCTATTGATCCGGATCTTAACAGATTTCTGCAATGCTGTGGTAAGGCTTCAACTATAGAGACCTTTGCT
>CAZURA010000061.1:0-29705 GCA_964622985.1 uncultured Bacteroides sp.
TGGTATGTTTCCTTCCAGATTTATCCAGAAACAGAGGCAACTGGTAATGTGTATCTACTTTTCTGATATCACCTATTCTGGAATGACTCTTTTCTAATATGGGGATTTCCGGAGGATCTGTGGCGGCCGAAAGATCAAGGGTTTCCAGATGATCCATGGACATGCTCCCCAGTCCATGTTTTTCAGTAGAGATTCTTAAATACGAAGCGTTGGGATGACCCCTGGGAGTCCATCCATCTTCCGTCTGTATCAGATGCAATCCTTTATCCTGGCGTACCTGGTTGATCATGTTCAGCTGGTAGGAATCCAGCGCTACAGGATCTTTACTGACTGCAATGGTATTGGCATGAAATATATTCCCTGACAGTGGAATTATACAGCTTGCTCACCAGCTATTTTGCCATAGCCGATTTTTTCTAAACGCTTTCCGGGACCATATTGTGTAAAAATTGGCTCAGATTGGAGAAAAAAGAAGCTCCTCAGAAGAACCCGGTTTAAATATTAATGGGTAATTTTGGGCTTCATTTTCATTTTTGTAATCATATATCCTAACACTCATTGCATGAATAATAAGATTCACACTAGAGCCGCAGATAACATACGTATTCTTTCAGCCGCAATGGTAGAAAAGGCCAAATCGGGTCACCCGGGCGGAGCCATGGGAGGTGCCGACTTTGTGGAGGTACTATACTCCCACTTTCTCCAATTTGATCCGGATGATATGGCCTGGCCCATGCGCGATCGCTTTTTCCTCGATCCGGGGCACATGTCGCCCATGCTGTACGGTATCCTTGCGTTGACCGGCAACTACACTCTGGAAGAGCTCGGTGAATTCCGGCAATGGGGCAGTCCCACACCCGGTCACCCCGAAGTAGATCCTACCAGAGGAGTGGAGAACACATCCGGACCCCTGGGGCAGGGACACACCATGGCGGTGGGAGCAGCTATTGCAGAACGGTTTTTGGTGGCCCGTTTCGGGGAGTGGATGGCGCACACCACCTATACATTTATATCCGACGGAGGTGTTCAGGAAGAGATCTCTCAGGGAGCAGGACGCATTGCCGGGTACCTGGGATTATCCAACCTGGTTATGTTTTACGATTCCAACGATATCCAGCTCTCCACACGGACCGAAGCAGTTTCGGCAGAAGATACGGCAAAAAAGTATGAGTCGTGGAACTGGCATGTAATGACCATTGACGGTAATGATCCCGGCCAGATATATGATGCATTGAAATCGGCCGGGGAGGAATCTGATCGACCCACACTGATCATCGGAAAAACCATCATGGGTAAAGGTGCCGTGGATGCTGAAGGCAACAGTTACGAAGGGCAGACCTCCACACATGGAATGCCTTTGTCAGCTGCCGGAGCATCCTTTGAAAAATCCATTGCAAACCTGGGAGGCGATCCGGAGAATTCCTTTGTGATCTTTCCCGAGGTAAAGGAGGCTTATGAAAAGGTGCTGGAGGAGAAACGGAAACAAGCTGCCGGGAAAAAGGAGAAACAGGTGGCATGGGAAAAGGCTAATCCGGAGCTGGCAGCTAAATTGAGGCGCTTTTTAGAGGGTCCTCTTCCGGAGATCGATTTTGCATCTATAGAGCAGAAGGCCGGGGCTCCAACACGAGGGGCATCGGGAGCAGTGCTGGCTGCTTTGGCCGGGAAGGTGGAGAACCTGATTGTTTCTTCGGCTGACCTCTCCAACAGTGACAAAACCGATGGGTACCTGAAAAACACCACAGCGTTTACCCGGGGTAACTTCACCGGCTCCTTCCTGCAGGCAGGAGTGAGTGAACTGACCCTGGCGGCCATTGCCAACGGAATAGCGCTTCACGGAGGAGTGATCCCGGTGATCGGTACCTTCTTTGTATTCAGTGATTATATGAAACCGGCGGTACGTATGGCTGCGCTGATGCAACTTCCGGTAAAATATGTTTGGACCCACGATGCCTTCCGGGTGGGTGAGGATGGTCCCACACACCAACCCGTGGAACAGGAAGCCCAGATCAGGCTGATGGAGCACCTGAGAAATCACCATGGTCAACGGTCCATGATGGTCCTTCGGCCTGCCGATGCCTTAGAGACCTCGGTGGCCTGGAAGATGGCCCTGGAAAATGACGCTACACCCACAGCGCTGATTCTTTCCAGACAGGGGATTCCCGATGTGCCTGTTGTACCCGGGTCTGACCGTTATACCGATGCCCTGAAGGCAGAAAAGGGAGCGTATGTGGCCCAGGATTGTGAAGGGAATCCCGATGTGGTTCTGGTGGCTTCCGGTTCGGAAGTAGCCACACTGTTGGCCGGTACCAAACTGCTCCGGGAGAGAAAACAACTGCAGGTGAGGGTGGTATCTGTCATTTCGGAAGGGGTGTTCAGGGATCAGGATCAGGCCTATCAGGAGAGTGTAATTCCGAAGGGTATACCTCTGTTTGGAATGACAGCCGGATTACCGGTCACCCTGCAGGGTCTCGTCGGAGCTAACGGTAATGTTTTTGGACTGGAGAGTTTTGGGTATTCGGCACCTTACAATGTGCTGGATGAGAAACTGGGATTTACGGAAGAGAATGTCTACCAGCAGGTGATGAAGTTGCTCAGTGCCTAGTGCTCAGTGTCTCAGTGGGAAAGAGTTAAATGAAAGGAATAAGGATGATGAGTTTGCGAGGAATGTGTCTTTTGGGAATGGTGTTCGCCGGAAGCGTGTTAGTTTCGGGACAGAGAATCCCGTCTCAGAAACCTAAACTGGTGGTGGGGATCACGGTTTCGGGCATGCGTTATGACTATCTTTCTGTCTACTGGGATAAGTTCGGGGACGGAGGTTTTAAGAAAATGGCATCCACCGGGGCCAACTGCAAGAATGCACGTTACGACTATCTGATCACCGAACCATCGGTGGGTTATGCCACCATCGCGACGGGGGCTAAGCCCAGCGCGCATGGCATTGTCTCCGATTTTTGGTACGAACGTCTCACCAATCAGATTGTCTATAGTCTGGAGGATCCTTCGCAAACCACTATCGAAGGGGCTTATGGAACAGGTACATTTTCACCGAAGGCCCTTCACAGCCGGACCATAGCCGACGAATTGAGGGTAATCAGCCGCTTTAAATCTAAATCGATCGGGGTCTCCATGGACCCTCAGGCAGCCGTACTTATGTCGGGTCATACTGCCTCTGCCGCCTACTGGATCGATCCCACTACAGCTTCGTGGATCAGCAGCAGCTATTATTTGGATTCCCTCCCCGGTTGGGTCAGGGAGTTCAACGGGAAGAAATACCAGGATATTTACCTGGATCGAACCTGGGAACCCCTGCTACCCATCTCTGAGTATGGCGAGAGCATGCTGGACAACAACCCTTATGAAACCGGATTGAAAGGTCAGTTTACCTTTCCGTATGAACTCTCCAGGATCAGTGCGGTCGATCGAGACGAGAAGGACTATACGGTACTGATGTCCACTCCCTGGGGGAATACCTACACCAAGGACCTGGCCATTGCAGCCATAGTCAATGAAGAACTGGGTAAGAGTGAAGCAAGCGATATGATCCATATTGGATTTAACTCCACCAAATACCTGGCCGATAATTACAGCACATGGTCTGTGGAGATGCAGGATACTTACCTGAGACTGGACAAGGATATCGCTCATTTGCTGGAGTTTCTGGATGACTACCTTGGCCTGGAGAATGTACTGGTCTATCTGACTGCTGAAAATGCCCTGGCTGATGATCCGCGGTACCTGGAAGAGAGCCGGATCCCTTCGGGATTCTTCAATTACCGGACCAGTGTTTCGCTCTTAAAATCGTATCTGAATGCCATTTATGGTCAGGGTGACTGGGTAACTTTCTATTATGCGCAGCAGATCTATCTCAATCACCAGCTTATCGAAGATTCCAGACTTTCACTGGAGGAGGTGCAGGACCGCGTGGTCCGCTTTATGATCCAGATGGGAGGAGTTTCCAATGCACTACAGTCCTATGTGCTGCAGCGAAATAATTTTACAGACGGGGTTCATAAGCGAGTTCAGAACAGTTACTACCAGAAACGATCTGGCGATGTGATCATCTACCTGACCCCGGGTTGGGTAGAACACAGCAATTTAGGCAGGAACGGCTATGCCGAGTTTAAGTTTGGCCCTCACGTTCCCCTGATCTTCTACGGATGGAAGATCAACCGGGTCACTATCCCACATGAAGTTTCCCCAGCCGACATCGCAGCCTCTGTAGCCTATTTCATGGAGATCTCCATGCCTGAGAATGCATCAGGCAAGGTGATCACCGATCTGGTGAATTGAGCTCATTGCGGAGTTTGCAGAAATCTTTGACAAGTCCGGGCTCCTGCTCCAGGGCTGTTCCCACAACGATCATATCGGCACCTGCTTCGTAAACCAGGCGTGCATTTTTGGTGGTTGTAATACCTCCTCCCACAATCATTGGGAGTGAGATCTTTTTCCGGATGGCCCGGATCATATGAAGCCCCACCATATGGGATGCTCCACTACCTGCTTCCAGGTAGATGGTCTTCATGCCCAGCATCTCGCCAGCCATGGCTGTGGCCACTGCAATCTCAGGTTTTTTGGCAGGGATGGGGCTGGAATTGCTCATATATTCGACAGAAGTCGATTTGCCATTTTCAATCAGCATGTATCCGGTAGGAATCACCTCAATTCCAGAACGGTTCAGGTGAGGAGCCGCCAATACATGGTTGCCAATAAGGAACTCCGGATTGCGTCCCGAGATCAGGGAGAGGAGCAGGATTCCGTCGGCACGGTCAGACAGTTGCATCACGCTCCCCGGAAAAATAAATACGGGCAGATGCGTACCCAGTTTCAGGGCAGTGATAGTCAGATCGATGGGATTGAACAGAATGCTACCTCCCACAAGTAACAGGTCGGGCGGATCGTTGTTGATATGGCCGATGAGTGCTTCCAGGGATGCATCGTCATACCTGTCGGGGTCCACCAGTAATGCAAAACGCTTCTTGCTTCTGTCCTGAAGCTGTTCGTAGAAACTATTCATTCCTTGATGCACCAGACCAGTGCATAATTATCGTGTTGAAGGTATTCAAGCTCAAAATCCTCTTCACCGTTGCCGTTGATCACATTTCCGTTCATAAAGCCATGCTCGTCCGGATCAAAAGGGGCGATGGTGAGACCGTCCCGGAAATTGATATCCTGTTTGTCACAAATCTTATACATGGCCTCCTTGGCACACCAGTGCAAGTAGAGATGATACTTCTTCATTTCGGGATCCTCGGTGATGCTCTCCTTGTTGTTAATGAATTTATCGGCCACCTTGCTGATCTTTCCCGACATGAATTCCAGATCGATCCCTACCCTTTTATCCTTGCTTATCAGTACTGCGGTCAGATGATTGGAGTGGGAAATGCTGATGTTATGGGTGTTGCCTCTGACGAACGGTTTGTTCTCCGCGTTATAGAGAATACGCGTATCCTTCCCCAGCATGTTCTTTACCAGAGCCCGGACGCTTAACCACTCTACCTTCCTGCTGATGTTCTTGAAGCTATCCAGTTTGGTCTTCTCCACTGTGGCCAGGTCTACCATGCTGTACAGTGAATCAAAATCCTCCGTAATCTCCCACACACCCAGATGGCAATCAGGCAATATTTCTGTTTTCAAAAATACTCCCACGATTTCTCTTAATAGATTCCCTGTAAAAGGGGGGACTAAGTTAAACAAATTTGATTAATAGTACCATGATGTGGTTTCGATCATGTGCATGATATCTTCCCTCAGGAAGCGAATAACCGGATTGAGCGAATCACGATTGGGATGGCAATCGAAATAGAGCGAACCCCTCAAAAAGTGATGTGTACTGTCAGTAATAAAGAACTGAACAGCTGATGCCACATCTCCCTTCAGATCATAGACCATTCCGAATCTGTGGTGCTCACGGTGTATAAATGGCGTCTCGTCAATTCCATCCGCTTTCACTGTATGTTTGTAAACCAGGCCGCGACTGTCGGTAATGTACTCGCCCAGATTGTCATTTACCGGTTTATAGCTGAGGTGGATCTTCCCGTTCAACTGAGGGATCACTACATTGATCCATCCGGATTCAGCCTCCTTGCTGTTGTCGTTCTCCACATGGGCATAAGCAGGGATCTCAAACTGAAACCGCTCCTGGCCGGTATGAACTTTATATGCCTTATCGGGAAAATCAATTCGTACATACCCCATGGGTTTGGGAGTGTAAGATCGTTCACACGAGAAAAGTAAAACCATTACTACCCATACCACCCCTAAATGCTTCATCTTTACATCTCTTTCAGGTAAGCCTTTACCTCCTTAATCCGTCGTTTGTCCATGACCAGGACGGTGAATTCCACTCCTTTGCAGTGTACAATATCGTTGACTCTGGGGAAGCCCCCCTTCAATTCCAGGATAAGTCCCGCCACCGTTTCGGCATCTCCCTTCACATCGTCAAACAGCTCATCATCCAGTTCGGTCACCTTGTAAAAGTCGTTGAGAAGGGTCTTTCCGTCAAATACCGTGGTTCTGGAATCGATCCTCCTGTAGAGCTCCTCAGCTTCATCGGACTCGTCGGTAATTTCTCCCACCACCTCTTCCAGGATATCTTCCATGGTGACGATCCCTTCTGTACCTCCATATTCATCCACCACAATGGCCAGATGGATCTTTTTCTCCTGAAACTCCTTCAGCAGGTCGTTGATCTTTTTGGTTTCCGGAACAAAGAAGGGTTCCCGGATCAATTTCTGCCAGTCGAATGGATCTTTCTTATTTATGTGAGGCAGCAGGTCTTTCACATAGAGGATCCCCTTCAGGTTATCAGAGGTCTCTTCATACACCGGGATACGGGAATACCCCGAATCGATAATAATGCCAAAGAGGGTGGTCAGGTCGGTTTGAATATCCACCGCAGTTACATCGGTCCTTGGTTTCATAATCTCCGAAACCTCCAGGTTGCTGAACCGGACAATACCCTCCAGCATCTCTTTTTCATCCTGCACAACATCGGTGGTGAGATCCAGGGCTTCCGACAGATCGTCCATGGAGATGTTTTGCCTTTTCCTGGCCAACCGGCGATTTACCAGGCCGGTGGATTTGATGAGTATGAAGATCAACGGGTGGAAAAGTCTGTCAAGGACGGAGAGAGGGATGGCCATCTTTCTTGCGAACTGAGGTGCAAAACGGTTGGCATAGACCTTGGGGATGATCTCACCGAAAAGCAGCAGCATGAAGGTGATCACTATAACCTGGATCAGAATACCCAGCACCGGGGTCTCAGAAAAATTGAAGAGAGTCCCGGTAACAAATGCGGCAATGATCACAATGCCCACATTGATGAAATTGTTGGTGATCAGAATATTGGCGAGAAGGCGTTCAGGCTTTTCCAGGTGTTTCAGTACCAGCTGCCCTTTACGGGAAGGCTTCTCCTTTAAACCATTGATGTGTTGCGGGCTCAGACTGAAAAAAGCCACCTCCGATCCGGATATCATCGCCGAACAGAACAGTAGGATCACCACTACACTGAGGCCCAAGATGGTTCCCGTGGTGAAGGGCATCAAAACTGACTGCTGTAAAATGATCAAAAACGCCGGTTCCAAATCTGGAGTAAAAGGTTAACGATCGAACTAGAACGGTAAGTCATCCGGGCCATTATCCCCGGCATCAAAAGGATCTCCTGGATCGGACTTGGGTGCCTGAGAGGATCCCTGGTTGGCCGAAGGAGTTTGTGAAACTCCTTTGTCAGCCTCCTGCACCTGGTTTTGTCCCATTCCCGGCTGGGAAGCTCCGCCTCCCTGTACTCCCCCTTCAGAGGCCTCATCGGGCCGCCTGCCAAGCAACTGCATCTGGTCACCAACGATCTCGGTGATGTACTTCCGGTTCCCATCAGCGTCATCATAGGAACGAGTCTTTATCCTTCCCTCGATATAGAGCTGTGTGCCCTTCTTTACATATTTCTCAGCCACCTGCGCCAATCCCCTCCAGAGCACCACGTTGTGCCACTCTGTATTGGAAACTCGTTCCCCACTCTTGTTCCTGTAGGTTTCACTTGTGGCCATTGGAAATTTCGTGATAGCAGTTTGCTCGTCCAGATACCTTGTTTCAGGATCTTTGCCCACATTTCCCACCAGGATTACTTTGTTTACAGACATATCTACAATTGGTTATATGTTTCAAATATACTCAAATTTTGACTACTTCCATGTAACGGTTAATGAGTCGGGGGACCGGATAATCGTCTATCTGATCCGGAGAAATTTCAATCCATCCGCCGGGCCATTCCCGGGGCCTGTTACCCAGCTCAACGTGAATGAATAGGGCATGAAGAGTGAGGTGAGAAAGCTGGTGAATGATGGGAGAGGAGAGGTGCCGGATCGTCACATGGAGGTCATACGGCATTAACTTCTTCCACATATCCCCGACGATCTCTTCTTCTTCACAGGGAGTCTCCGATTCCACCATCGGGAAGTGGTAGAGCGACTTCCAGATATTTTTGTCATCCCGTTTCATTAACAGAGTATGTCCCTTATATACTATTATATAGAAGTACATCCACCTGTCCACTGGTTTTCGTTTGGGTCGCTTTACAGGTATCCGGTCCACCTCTCCATTGTTCCATGCCACACATCGATCTTTCAGCGGACAAACTGTGCAATCAGGCGATCTGGGAACACATACCAGGGCTCCGAAATCGATCATGGCCTGGTTGTGTTCACCGGGATCGTCCCGGTCCAGCAACTCATTAGCCAGGGAGTCGATCATGCGTGAGCCGGCTGAACTGCTGATGGGTGTATTCACTCCATAGAGCCGCGCGATCAAACGGCTCACATTGCCATCCACTGCGGCCCGTGCCTCCCCGAAGCAGATTGAAGCAATTGCCGCAGCCGTATACTTACCCACCCCCTTCAGTGCTATCCATTCCTCATAAGAACCCGGAATTCTGCCTTCTTTATGTTCCATAATATATTTTGCTGAGGATTGAAGATTCCGTGCCCGGTTGTAATAGCCCAAACCCTGCCAGGATTTCAGCACTTCATCCTCAGAAGCCCGGGCCAAAGCTGACAGATCAGGGAATGTGCTGAGGAAGTTCAGATAATAGTGTAATCCTTGATTGATGCGGGTTTGCTGGAAGATAATCTCGGATACCCAGATCTTGTATGGATCCCTGGTTTGCCGCATGGGAAGTTCTCTTCTATTTTTTTCATACCACCCTCGGATTATTCCGCCAATTTTCATTACCTTTGCCGCACTTATTTATAATTCACTTATATTAAGCACACTAAAATAAAAATTAATTCAAATCGATTTCATATTCTGACAAAAGTATTTATATTTGCAGATCGATCGTAAGAAACTAACGTAAATCATTGATAATTAAAGTATTTTAAAATGACTAAAGCAGATATCGTAAACGAGATTTCCAAAAACACGGGAATAGAAAAGGTAACTGTTCAGAAGACAGTTGAGGCTTTCATGGAAACAGTTAAAGATTCACTTAGCAGTAACAAAAATGTATACCTGAGGGGTTTTGGAAGTTTCATCGTGAAGAAAAGGGCTAAGAAGACTGCCCGTAACATTTCCAAGAATACAACAATCATTATTCCAGAACATTCCATTCCTGCTTTCAAACCAGCTAAAACTTTCGTTAGCAAAGTGAAGACCAACGTGAAGTAATTTTTTTTGATTATGCCTAGCGGAAAGAAAAGAAAAAGACATAAGATGGCTACCCACAAACGCAAGAAGCGTTTGAGGAAGAACAGACATAAGAAGAGGAAGTAGACATCACATTTCTCTTTGATGAACTAAACCTAAAGCACCTTTGTTGGTCTTTAGGTTTATTTCTGTATAATAATCGACTCTCCTCGCTATAGAGGCGTGTACTCAGCTTAATCTTCGTAAATGCGGATATTGTGAGCAGTGAACTTGTAATCAACTCGACCCAAGAAAGAGTTTCGATTGCGTTACTTGAAGATGGAAAGCTCGTTGAACTAAATCAATCATCACTCAAGCAGCAGTTTTCAGTTGGAGACATCTACCTGGCACGGGTAAAGAAGATCATGCCCGGTTTGAATGCTGCATTCATTGATGTGGGATATGAGAAGGATGCGTTCCTTCACTACCTGGACCTGGGACCACAGTTCAGTTCTTTGAACAAGTACCTGGGACAGACAGTTTCTAAAAAGGGAAGACCAGTCCCCATCAGCAAGTTCAAACGCCTTCCGGATATCAATAAGCATGGGAAAATCAATGAAGTCCTCAAGCAGGGACAGTACATCCTTGTGCAGATTGCCAAGGAACCCATCTCTACCAAGGGTCCGCGGTTGAGTTCTGAAATCTCCATTCCGGGACGGAATATTGTGCTGATCCCCTTTGCTGATAAGATTTCGGTGTCCTCAAAGATATCATCCCAGGAGGAGAAGGAGCGTCTTAAGAACCTGCTTCATGCCATCAGGCCCCAGAATTTCGGGATCATTGTACGTACCGTAGCAGAAGGAAAAAAAGTGGCAGAGTTAGATGCCGAATTGCGATCTCTGGTGAAAAAGTGGGAGAAAGCATTTGAGCATCTTACCACCAAGAACCTTCCCAAATTGGTAGTGAGTGAGCTGAGTCGGGAATCGGCCGTTGTGAGAGATCACCTGAATGTCAATTTCGATGGCATTCATATCAGTAATGAAAAGGTATACGAGGAGATTAAGGATTATATCAGGGAGGTGGCCCCCGAAAAAGAGAAGATTGTGAAACTCTACTCGGGGAAAGAGCCCATTTTTGACCGGTTGGGTATCGTTAAGCAAATAAAGGCCTCTTTCGGGAAGACGGTCTCTTTCAAGCAGGGTGCATACCTGATCATTGAACATACCGAAGCACTCCATGTGATCGATGTCAACAGCGGGAACCGTAGCAAATCGGCGAGCGATCAGGAGACCAATGCGGTGGAGGTGAATCTGGCAGCAGCTGATGAGATTGCCAGGCAATTGAGACTGCGTGATATGGGCGGGATCATTGTAGTGGATTTTATCGACATGCACAAGCATGAACACAAGCAAAAGGTGTTCGAGCGGATGAAAGAAACCATGTCGGTCGACAAGACCAAGCACAATATCCTTCCTCTGAGCAAATTTGGACTCATGCAGATCACCCGTCAGCGCGTGAGACCTGAGATGCATATTGAAACCGCAGAGAGTTGTCCCACATGCCTGGGTTCAGGTAAGGTTCAACCTCCGATCCTCTTCCCCGAATTGGTTAAAAACGAACTCTCTGTCCTCATTGAGGAGCACCAGCTTTCCAAAGTACAGGTTAACCTTCACCCATTTATTGCCACATACCTGAAAAGAGGATTCCAGTCCGAAGAGAAGAAGTGGAGAAAAGAGCTGGGCGTGCGGGTCAAGATCCAGCCCGCCGAATCCCTGCATTTCATGGAATACCGCGTCTACAACGAAGAGGGTGAAGAGCTGCAGCGAAAAAGGAGGTAGAGAACTTCCTATGAGGTGCGATCTTGACCTTCCGGGTGTAATTTTTAAGAAATCTTAACGTCCAATCTGTTAATTAGTATTGTATATCTACGTGCATGATCTAAATTTGCACCGTTGAGATAGCTATTTACAGACCTTATTATTACCTAAATATGAAACGAATTCTCAATATAGAGCGGGCCTTAATAATAAAGCGGTTCCGCAGGCCGAACAAGACTTCGAAAATGGAGGGATTCCTCAACCTGGACAGGTCCTTAAAATTGGAGCGGTTCCTTGCTCTGTTGATTTTCTCCTTGTGGATGGTTTCCACTGTAAATGCCCAGATGATAGCCAATCCGGTCAAGTGGAACTTTTCACATGAAAAAACCAGCGAGACAGAGGTGGAACTGATCTTCAAAGCCACTATCGATCCTCCATGGCACATGTACTCGGCCTACGTTCCCGATGGAGGCCCCATTGGCACCAAAGCCTATTATAACGAATCGGAATCCTATAGCCTGGTGGATGGGATCGTGGAGGTAACCAAATCCAAGAAGAAGTTTGATGAAGGATTTAAGATGGAGGTGGGGACCATCTCCAACAAAGCTGAATTACGACAAAAAATCAAATTAAATGCTCCCGGCACCCACACCATTACCGGTAAGATCGAGTTCCAGGTATGCGATGATGAAGTCTGCCTCCCTCCTAAATATGAAGAGTTCTCTATTACGGTGACCACAGGAGAAGAAGGTGCAATTGTAGGTGGATCCGTAACCGGAGATGAATCAGCCGTCCAGGCGAAAACCTCTGAAGGAGCCGGGGAGACCGGAGAAGATGCTCCTGTTTTGTCGGGACTGTTCGATCAACAAGAAGAGGATGCTACAGAAGCCGTGACCGGAACAGATGCTGAATCATCAGCCTCAGGAACCATCACCGGGGTCCCGGCCATGGAGGATGAAAAATCGTTATGGCGATTTTTCTGGCTGGCATTCGGATTGGGATTGCTGGCCTTGCTTACTCCCTGTGTTTTCCCGATGATCCCCATGACCGTGAGCTTCTTTATGCAGGGGAGCGATAACAAGGCGCGTGGATTTCTTCGGGGACTGGTCTTCGGGCTTTCCATTGTGGCCATATACACCTCACTGGGGGTGATCGTGAGCATCTCCAATGTGGGTCCCAATGCAGCCAACGCACTCAGTACCCACTGGATCCCCAACCTGATCTTTTTTGCTTTGTTTGTGCTCTTTGCCTTCTCCTTTTTCGGGATGTTCGAGCTGGTGTTGCCCTCCAAATGGGTGAATAAGGCCGATAGCCGAGTTGATGGGGGAGGTTTTGGTGGAGCTTTTTTCATGGCACTCACCACGGTACTGGTCTCATTCTCCTGTACAGGTCCCATTGTGGGAGCCTTGCTGGTAGAGGCAGCCGGGGGACTTGCCCTGAAGCCGATCTTGGGAATGTTTGGTTTTGCGGTGGCTTTTGCCATTCCATTCACCCTCTTTGCCATCTTCCCGTCCTGGTTGAAAGGATTACCCAAATCGGGCGGATGGCTTAACGCGGTCAAAGTGGTACTGGGCTTTATCGTGCTGGCTTTCAGTATGAAATTCCTGCTGGCACTGGATCCTACCAACAAGATACTCACCCGGGAACTCTACCTGGCCATCTGGATCGTCCTCTTCTTTATGCTGGGGATGTACTTCCTGGGCAAGATCAAGTTCGCCCATGACAGCGATATTCCCCACGTCACCGTACCCAGGCTCTTGTTGAGTATAGCCGCATTTACCTTTGTGGTATACCTGTTCCTGGGACTGTTCGGATACGAGCTTAAAAACATCGCTCCTTTACTGCCACCCAAATCACCAAGCGGATTGGACCTGACTCAGAAGGCGGTATACACGGGAACTCCTTCAGCAGGTCTCGTTGCAGAGAAATCGGAAGAGTGCACTCCGGTAAAACATGCCGATCTGTTCCATATGCCATTGGGACTGAAAGGATTTTATGACCTGGAGGAGGGACTGGCCTGTGCTGAGGCCACCGGTAAGCCTGTATTGATCGATTTCAAGGGACACTTTTGCAGCAACTGCAAAAAGATGGAAGCTGCCGTCTGGTCAGATCCGGAAGTGCTCAATACCCTTCGCAACGATTTTATCATTGTGGCCCTCTACACCGACGATCGCACCAAACTGCCCGAGTCGAAGTGGTACACCTCGGAGGTGGACGGCAAGGTGAAAAAAACCATCGGTCAGCAGAACATCGACTACGAGATCGATAACTTCCAGACCAACACCATCCCCCTCTATGTGATCATGGATTCGAAAGGTAATGTGGTGGGCCAGCCTAAGGGAACAGACCTGGATGTTCAGAGTTATCTGAGCTGGCTGAAAGAAGGCAGCAGTCAGGCTATAGAATAAGAGAGCGATGTGTGAAGCTGTACCTGGTTAGCTGAATAACTTCAGGTATTTCTCAAATAGATAGATCCTCTTTCTTTTTCCTCCGGTGATTTCTTTTAATACGCCAAGTTTTTCGAGATCTCCAATGAGCTTATAAACTGTTGGTGCTGAGTACCCAGTTATTTGTATTGCCTTTGAAACATCAATGAGAGGTTTTTGATACAGGTGATCCATAATTTTTAATGCCGAAGGTGATCGACTTCCTAACATTTGAAAAGAACTTTCAATGTCAGCTTTTAGTTTTAAGATCCTATCAAAGGTTTCGATTCCATTTTTTGCCGTTTCAATCATTCCTACTAAAAAGAATTTAAACCACTGAGTAATGTCGTTCTTCTCTCTTGCCCGAGTCAGGTTATCGTAATAAAGAGACCGATTGCGTTCAAAAAAATCCGATATATAAAGAATAGGCTTTTTTAATACTTCCTTTTCTACAAGATACAGAGTGATTAATAGCCGACCTACTCTTCCATTACCATCCAGAAAGGGATGAATTGTTTCGAACTGATAATGAATCAGAGCAATTTTAAGAAGATCCGGGAATTTATGTTCCTCATTATGAACAAATTTCTCTAAGTCGCTCATCAGGTCGTGAACTGATGAATGCACCGGAGGAACAAACATAGCGTCTTGAATGGATGCACCTCCTATCCAGTTTTGACTTTTTCTATATTCACCTGGTTGTTTATGTTCTCCTCTTACCCCTTTTAATAGAGTTTTATGGGTTGCCTTAATCAATCGTGAAGAAAAGGGGATACTTTTTAATGAGGCTATAGCTGTATTAAGTGCAGCAATATAGTTCTGAACCTCCTCCCAATCATTTCTTTTTTCTTCTGACACATCACTTCTATTCATTAGAGCATCCTCGATACTGGTTCTGGTACCTTCAATCTTGCTGGATTGAGTCGCTTCCTTCAACACATGCATGCTAATATACAGATCGATGTTAGGTATGTAGTCGGAATACATGTCAAGCCTTCCTAATTGCCGATCAGCCTGACTCAGCAAATTCAGTAGTTCCATGTTTTCAATGACCCAGGGCTTGTTTATCAACTCGGGTTGAAAGCTTCGATAAGTACCTTGGCTTATATAGGTACCGGCTACAAAGTTTTTCATTTTTCTTATAAAATCTCAAACCAAAGATAACCTTAATTAAGAAATTATCAAAAAATTTAAATAAGAACCGCCTTAATTTAATATTATTCTATGAAATTTAAATAAAGAGGATGCTATTATAGATTTGAGATACAAAAAGAGGGCCAGAACTTCCAGATGCAAAACCGGGATACTGGCCCTCTTTCAAACCGACACTAACCTCAACAACCAAACCTAAAACTCACATTCTGTTTTACAAATTATCGTCGTATAACTCGTCTCTTTTTTACTTGGCGACAATTTTCCCGGCACCGAGTACTAATCTCTTTGCACTCAAATTCGGAAGTCCTAAAAACTGCCAAATTTGAAGGTCATCCCCATATTCCATCCCCTCAGTGCATCCTCCGCTGTATTTTCCATAATGATGTCTGTGGTATAGCGGTAGGTACCGAAGAGTGACAACCTGAGAAATCGTACCAGGTTGAACTCCAGCTCCACACCGGCTTCAGCCACGAAGAATACAGTAGCATCTTCCAGGTATCCGTCCCAGTATTCATAGGGATCATACCAGTCGGCACTATAAGAGGTGTTGGCCACACCCCCTGCCCCGATCATGATCGGCAAGGAAATATGAACCGGAAACCAACCCATGATGATGGGTTCCATAACGAGACCCCCGTATCCGCCAGCCAATGAGTAATTGAGCTCATCGACGGGATTGTAGACAGGATCGTTCACAAAACCATACCCACCTACACCCAGGCCAAATCCGTGACCCACAATCCATTCGCCACGTCCGCCCATGAGAATGGCATCACGTCCGTCGATCTGGGTATAGCCTATGGAAATAGCTCCGTATCCCCCATGACCTGCTCTCGGATCAAAGAGGGTGCGGATCTCCGAAGGATGCCTCTGATATTGACGCTTTTGTGCCTGTCTCTCTCTCTGTTGCTGATTCTCTCTCTCTTGCTGCTCCTGCATCTGCTCTTGCTGCTCCTGCATCTGCTCTTGCTGCTCCTGCATCTGTTCTTGCTGCTCCTGCATCTGCTCTTGTATTTGCTCCTGCTCTTCTCTCTGCTCCTGTTGCCGATCCTCTTTGGTTTCGACTTCCTGGGCCAGTAATGATGGGACTGCCAGTGCCATCAACACCATAATTGTTGCGATCTTTTTCATCTCTATTAAGTTTTCAGTTAATATTATCTGTATCTCTTTTGCTATCATCCCATTCTCATTTACTAGAACCTGTATCTTGCAGTAACTCCAAAGTCCCAAAGATTAATTCCGAAGAGTTGCTTTAGCGACAGTTCCATAAAAGGTTGGAAATTGAATCCGAGGCTCACAGGTGCTTTCACCATTTGGTATTCAATCCCCAGGTATCCGTCAAATCCAATCACCGGGGTGAAGAGATCCCTTCCAAAATGGATCTCCCTGAATAGAATGTGGTAACTGTTTGTGAAATAGAATCCTGCATGTGCACCAAATCCATAAATAAAATCCCAGTTTCCCATGGGATCCATTCCCAGTTCCTTGTGTTGTTGCCGGATCAGCGTAAAGACGCTTCCCTCGTTGCGGTATCCGGCCTGAGCCTCATACGACAGGGACTCTTCCAGGTTCACCCTAAAAGTGAATGCGGTTGTGAATCCTGTGCGCACCCCAACCTCTTTCCGTTCGTACTGTGAGAAAAGGGTAGAAGAGAGACTGAGGAGTATGATAATGTATATGTTTCTCATAGTATTACTTGAATGAAATGTTGATAAAGCACTTCTGAAGGGCATCAATATTCACCTTTCCTTCCGGATCTCCTCTCCCCAAAGTTCCCGTGGTCCTGTAGTGTTCCTCTCCTTCAAAACTCTCCTCCTCCACTACCAAGTCGTCATCGGGCAGCCTAAGCATCCCTTTTTGATGATGGAGGATATCAAATGAGAGACTGGTTGCTCTGTCAAACCACAGTGAAATATCAGTGTATTTTGATTCCACGTAGATCCTGGAAAACCTGGGTAGCACATGTTCTATGGTCAGTTCGCCATAGTTCATGTAGACATCGCTCTCCCTGAGAAAATCGTATATCCACACCTGAGTGAAATTGCTTTTGCCGTTGAAATATTCCACGTGCTTAAAATAGAGCTTGTCGCGCCGTGAATTGATCTTCAGCACATTCACACTATCCACATTGAGTTTGGAGGATTTGCTGTCAAGTTCCAGCTGACTCACCTCTTCCAGCACCATATCTGAATAGGAGAGCTTCATAGTGACCGATCCCAGCGATTTGATCATGCCGTTGGCAAAACTGAGCTTGATGGCTGAGTTTCCCTCCAGCCTGTTGGCTTTCAGGACGCCGTTGGAGAGCACTATATCCACCTGTCCGTTCAGGTCATCCAGGTAGATATCTCCAAATTTGTTGTTCACCACCAGATCTAGATATTCGGGTACATATACCAGATAGTTGATCTCCATCCGCTTATTGGTCCCGGTAATGGTATTTCCAATGGATCTCAATTCAGAGACAATCCTTCCGCTTTCGCTTTTGATGACGGTTTCTGCAACAATATAGGAGTGGGTACTGGTGAAATCGATCTTGATATCGTCTTTTAACTTCCTCAATTTGGAGGCACTCGATTCATTCAGAAAAATATCGATATCTACCGAGACCGAATCCTTCTCCCAGGTCACCACCTGAACCTTTCCGTACTTATTAAATACCTCGAGGGTGGTCTCATGTGAAGCCGGAAAACTCCTGCTCACACTGCGTTTGTCCGAATGGCCTTGTGCCACAACCGAACTACTCAGCAACATTATTGCCAGAAGAAGCAGTCCTGTAGCTTTCAGGTTCATAGACCTTCCAGCTATCAGGTTCATACCCCCCCCGGCTTTCAGGCTTCGAGTCCTTCCAAGGTTCAGGCCCACTACCCTCATAGGATTACAGAGCATATGATCCATCGTTTTCATAACCTTGATTCTCCTTTTCTTTTAATTGATTAAGCACCTCTTCCAGGATTTCCAGTTTCACCCTGTAATTGAGTATCATGGCCTCAATCACTTCGGGATTTGATGCATTGTCCTTCAAATCCTCCTTCAACTCGCTATACACCTCATCCAGCTCTTCCATGTCGGCCGTCAGCATCTCACTGGCTGCCGGATCGCTTGCCAGATAGGGCCGTAATTCTTCATAACGCTGAGAAACCATGTGTGTGTAATAGGCTTCAGTTTCCCGGATCTCCATATACAGTTCGCTGCCGTACTGATCCGTTTCAGCTTTATTCCCGGTTAAATAGTAGATACCTGCTGTGGAGCCTGCAAAAATCATGGCTATGGCCGCCGCAATCCTTAACCAGTGCAAAGGCCTCCGCTCAGTCACCACCGGTGCTTTCCCCGTGCTGACTTTCAGCCAGATGGAGGGATCCGGTTCGTGCAGATCAAACTGCTCCCGATGTTGCTTCACAAAATCTTCTAATCGATCACTCATTGCTCATCAAGATTTCTTTAATTTTCTGTTTGGCTCGTAAAAACTGGCTCTTGGAGGTCGATTCGGAGATTCCCAGAATCTGGGAGATCTCTTTATGATCATACCCTTCCAGCAGGTAAAGAGAGAAGACGACCCTGTAGCCATCAGGCAACTTCTCCATGGCTTTCATCACACCTTCCACCTGGAACCTGATCTCCAGGTAGTCCACATAATCATCGTCAGGTGCGGGATCGTTGTGTTGTTCCGTGTAAACCAGGTCCACCTTCCTTTTCTTTAGGTGGTTGATACAGGTATTCACAACGATGCGCTTCAACCATGCCCCGAAGGACGACTCAAACCTGAAAGAACCCAGTTTACTGAAAGCATAGGAAAATGACTCCTGAAGCATATCTTCCGCCTCTTCGACCTGGTTGGTCATTCTCACGCAGATGCTATACATGGCCTTAGAGTAGAGGCTGTACAACTGGTACTGCGCCCGAACATCACCCTTCATGCACAATTCGATCACATCCTTGTGTATGTCCTCGTATTTTGTCGTCAAAGTATTATGCTTTCAATTGGGAAAGACAAGTTAAGATTTCTCAGGTTGCATGACAACCTCACCGGAAGCCTGTAAATAGAAACTAAGACTTCAATAATATGTGTACATGATGTAATCTTACATTATGTAAAACTACATCATTGTAACAGGCAGGGATGAGAAGCAGTACTTCATAATGCCTTAGCGGCTAAGTACCTGGATGATCTCCCCCATATAGAACCGGTGGAAATCCTCTTTGGGATAGTTTTTGGTGGCAATCTCCGGGATCAGGAAATTCTCCTTTTTCAGATTGTCCTGGTATATCTTCCGGCATTCCAGTACCAGCCTGGCTTCTTCGAAAGTCACATTGCCCCTTTCGGTCTGCCTGGGCGTTAGGCCAGCTTCAGCGACCTTGTCACAGTCCCGTCCCGACTTAGTACCACATATCTTCAGAGCGGGCCGGTAGGTTTCCGTGAAGAAGGAAAGGGTATAATCTTCGAAGCGGTTTGCAAAACCGTAGGTATACCGCTGGGGACGGATGTATGCGATCGCGATGGGCAGGTTCCAGAGGATTCCCAGATGACCCCAGCTGGCGGTCATGGTGTTGAAATCTTCCAGGGTGCCTGCGGTGACCAGCATCCAGTCTTTGTCCAGCAGTTTGAAAACGTTATCAGTGATCTCGGTGGGTTTGATTGCTTTGAATTGCTGCATGCATGTTAGTTTTTCTGAGAGATGATTTTTCAGCTGGACATTAAAGTAACTGAAAAATGAGAATTCATCAACGTTGAATCTGAGGATTATTTTCTGATATACCTCACTACGATTGCATACAGGAGAAGGATTACCGTCAGGAATCCGCTGATCCGGCCCAGGTAATCTCCGTACTTCACGTAGAAGGTGAGGTGATCGTTCTTGTTGAGAGTGCCCCGCAGTCCGGAACGCTTCCACCATCCTATCCGCGCCAGCTCCTCGCCCCGCTGATTGATCAGTGAACTGATCCCGGTATTGGCACTTCGGGCTACGCTCCGTCGCGTTTCAATGGCCCTTAGCCTGGCGAAAGTATTGTGTTGCCTGTGTCCCGGTGTGTTCCGCCACCATCCGTCGTTGGTGACAATGAAAATGAAGTGGGCTCCTTCCTCCTTCACATAATCGGTCACATACTCTCCAAAGATCGACTCCCAGCAGATCACCGGACCCACCCTGGTTCCATCCTGCTCAGAGCTGAAGGTCTCCCTGGACTCCTGGGTGCCGTGACTCCTGAAGGCACCTCCCAGTCGCACGGTCAGCTTCTCCAGAAATCCCAACACATTCTTATAAGGCATATGTTCCACCCCAACCACCAGTAAGGATTTATGATAGATGGGTATCTCTTCGCTCGCATCGAGCTGAAAGGCACTATTGAAACTGTCAAATCGTAGCTTTTCCCCGTTTGGCCCCTGGATTTGGCGGCAGCTTGAGGTGTACTCTGAAGGATCGGTATAGAGGCGGTAGGTGGTGGCTCCCAGGACAAACGTAGCATTGGGGAACTCCTCCATGAACTTTTTGATCTTCAGCACATCCGGATGCCTGGATATCCCTGCTTCCCAAACGCTGTTATTGAGAAATGTCTCCGGTCCTACGATATAATCCGTTTCCGGGGTCACCAGTGAATCAGCCAGATGCAACAGATAGCCGGTTTGCACCGATTGGGGCATATCAATAAATTTCAAGTAGGGATCAATATTGGGCTGCAGGACTACCATTTCGTACGGGTCCTCCTTCTCTTCGTATGTGAGGAACCTGACCAGCGAGATGAGGATGGGAAGGATTAAGATCCCCACCACCCAGCTGATACGGGATCTGTTGGCAGCGAAAGAGCGATCGGCCATCCACCCTTTGATCAGTTTGTATATCATGATGTTCATCACCAGTGCCCAGAGCGATCCCCCCAGCACACCGGTCCACTCAAACCATTGGATAAAGAGCACATCTTTTGCAAATCCATTTCCCAGGATAAGCCACGGGAAACTGATCTCAGCCCGCAGGTAGAGGAACTCATAGGTAAGCCAGAATACCACCAGGGAGGCGTATCCCAACCGGTCACCCAACCGTCTTCTGGCAAATGAAAAGAGCCAGAAAGTGAGGGTCAGATAGGTGGTGTTCACTATCACCGAAGCCACGATGGCCACCGGTGTAGCAAAGTAGACCCAGTAGGTGGTCAGCAATACAAAGAGGGCAAATGTTAGCATGGCATACCACACCACCGATCCTTTGCTTTTTACTCCCACTGTACGATCTCTTCTCTTGGCGGCGAAGAAGTCTTCCACAAAGAGTAGCGGCACAAAGGCAATCATCAAAAAAAATCCATTTCCCCCACGGAAGAATGGGATGGAAAGGAGCAGTGCAGAGGCGATTGCCAGCAGGATTCGGTGAATTCTCTTCATAACGGGTAAAGATAACAAAAAGGTGTTTGATCTTTTTAGGAACGACACTCAACCGACTTTCCGTATCTTTGCATAAGAGAACGTATTGTTCCACATTCCACCAGAAAGAGAGACCGACATTGAAACTGATAGAGACAGAGGAATTTATCAAGGCCGCAAGGCTGAATAACCGCATCACAGGAGTGAGTGCAGCCAGGGTGTTAATGACTGTGCTGCGCCTTAATAAGATCAATAAGCTGTACGACGAGGTGAGTGATCACCAGGGAATGGACTTCATTGATGCTTTGATCGAAAAGCTGCACCTGGAATATGAGGTGAGTGAAGAGGAGTTGAAAAAGATCCCCCGGGAAGGAGCATTCATTACCGTTTCAAACCATCCCTTTGGAGGGATCGATGCCATGTTGCTGGTGAAGATCCTGGCAGAGATACGGCCCGATATTAAGGTGCTTTCCAACTTTGTGCTGCAGAAAATGGATCAGGTTTCCCAATATATGCTGCCTGTAAATCCATTCGAACGGAGAAAAGATGCAGCTTCAAGCATTAGCGGGATCAAGATGGCCCTGGAACACATCAAAGAGGGTAATGTACTAGGGATCTTTCCTGCTGGCGAGGTTTCCAGCTATAACGAGGATAACTACGGCATCAGTGACAGGGAGTGGCAGTTCCCGGCCCTGAAAATGATCAAAAAAGCAGGTGTACCGGTGGTGCCCATCTATTTCCAGGGCACCAATTCCAGACTTTTCCATTTGCTGGGACTGATCCATCCGACACTGAGGACCGTCCGCCTTCCCGCCGAGGTATTCAACAAAAAACACAAGAAGATCCGCATCCGTATAGGCAATCCTGTCACTGTCAAAGAACAGGAAGCACTTAGCGATACCAGTACGTTCGGCAGATACCTGCGTGCGAGAACCTATGCACTGGGATCAGCCCTGGAGGTTCATAAGTTCTTCAGGCCACGGATAAGAAAAGATAAGCGGGTGGAATCGATTGTGGACCCGATCCCTGCCAGTTTGATTTTACAGGAGATCGAAAAGATCAGGGAGGAGTATTCTCTATTTTCAAGCGACCATTTCGATGTGTTCTGCACGCCCAGTACAGAAATTCCTAACATTATGAATGAACTGGGAAGATTGAGGGAGATTACTTTCAGGGAGGTGGGAGAGGGGACCAACCGATCCATGGACATCGATGAGTATGACCTCTACTACAATCAGCTTTTTGTATGGGATAGCCAGGAGGAGAAGATAGTCGGGGCTTACAGGGTAGGCAAAGGGAATGAGATCATGAGACGCTACGGAGCAAAAGGCTTTTATCTGCAAAGTCTTTTCAGAATGAACCGCCGCTTTCAGCCCACCCTCAGGCAATCGCTGGAGTTGGGTCGTTCCTTCATCGTTCAGGAATACCAACGCAAGCCATTGCCCCTGTTCCTGCTCTGGAAAGGAATCCTCTACTTCCTGCTGAAACACAGCGAATACAGGTACCTGATCGGACCGGTCAGCATCAGCAATCACTTTTCTCAGTTTTCACGCGGACTTATCATGCAATACATCCGCGAACACAATTTTGATAAGAAGCTGGCTCGCTACATAAGGCCCCGGACTAAATACAATGTACCCGGTTTTAATGTGGACGAAGAGATTATCCTGGAGAGTGCCGATGACCTGACCAAGTTCGACCGTTTTATCAAAGAGGTGGAACCCAACGACTACACCATGCCCATTCTCCTCAAACGGTATCTGAAACTGAATGGAAAAATCATCGGATTTAACCTGGACCCCAAATTCAACGATGCCCTGGATGGACTGCTGGTCCTGGATCTCTTCGATGTCCCGATAGAAACCATCGCCTCCCTCTCCAAGGAGATCAACGACGATTCTATCCTGGACCGGTTTATGGCCGGTAAGGAGGAAATGGGGTTTGAGGTTTGAGGTTTGAGGTTTGACCTCTGCATTACAGCTCAGCCATTTACTCGAAGGAAAGAAAGTGGTCAGTCATTTTTTCAATTTTCGGATGTCACAACACGGTTACATATCATTAAAGTTGTGACTTTTCATACATCGATTCTTGTTAGTAAGTAGCTTTCTAAGGCATTATAAATGAGCTATATAGAAAGCTTCTTGCTGAAATATATGAAATGCGAAAATGTCACATAATCACGAAATGTCACAAGTATGTTACATACGATTTCTGCTAAACGGGACACCCAGAAACACTCAAACCAAAGTCCTATATCGCAGATTATCCGTGAATTAATAAATTGTCCGACAAGGAGTGACGAAAACAGGAGAAATCGGCAAGGATTATTGTTCATCCTTACGTTTATAGCCTACTCTCTTCCGTTTATTCTGCTCTTGTTCTTTTTTTTTGGCTTGTTCCAGTTGTTTTAAATATTCAAAGATCACCAGAATTTGCTTATCGTGTTCAGTGAAACAGAAAGGAGGATAACGTAATCCCATCTTGTCTTCATTGGAGGTAACAAATTGTGACCTCCATTCTCGGAATTCCTCAGTTGACATCTCGAACATGAAGTCTGAGGGAAATCGTTTCATGTTGCGCTTCACGGTTTGCTATCACCTCGTCAGGGATCATTAATTGAGATTTACTTCTTGCCATACCGTTTTTGTTTACTCTTAATGCCTTAACCAAGTTCTTAATCATTCGTCTATGTTATAGAATTTGATATCCCCGCTTATTTTTACTTATTTCCCGCCTCATTTCACTCGAACAGATATGCGAAATACTCTAATACTGCTGATTTCTATTATGGCTTTGTCCGGTTGTGCGGATAATGAAATGCGTTTGGAAAAGAAGGCGGCGCGGATTCATGAAGCGGCTTTTACAGTGGACAGCCATACAGATACTCCGCTGAGGCTGAACCGTCATGGTTTTGTTTTTGGGGAACGGAACGATCCCGTCGAGACCCGCAGTAAGATTGATCTGCCCAGGATGAAGGAGGGAGGAATGGATGGAATCTGGTTTGCGGTTTTTGTAGGCCAGCGTCCCCGAAACTCCGAAACCCGTGCTGAAGCAAAAGAGAGGGCAGTTGAGATCACCGAAAACATCTACCACATGGTGGAGAAGTATCCGGACGACCTGGAGATAGCTACCCGGGCTGATGATCTTGAACATATTGCCAGGAAAGGCAAACATGCCATCTTTCTGGGTATGGAGAACGGATTTCCCATTGGAATTGACATCGATAACCTGAATGCTTTTTACGAGAAAGGAATACGTTACATTACCCTGGTACATACCGATAACAACGATATCTGCGATTCCTCCACCGATTCCATTGAGCATGAAGGCTTATCCTCATTTGGCTCGGAAGTGGTAGCGCTTATGAACGACCTGGGTATCATTGTGGATGTATCCCATGCTTCGGATGAAAGTTTTTATGATGTGATTGAACAAAGCCGGGCACCCATCATCGCCTCACACTCATGCTCCCGGGCTATGTGTGATAATCCGCGTAACCTGTCCGATGAGATGCTTCTGAAATTGAAAGAGAATGGGGGTGTGATTCAGATGTGTATCCTGAGTGCCTATGTGAAAACTCCTCAGCCCAATCCACAGAGGGATTCAGCAAAACAGGCCGTCTGGATGGAACACGGGAATTACTATGAGCTGGAAGAGCAGGGAAAGGAGGCATTCCTGGTAGACTGGTATAATGTGGATAGAGATTTTCCTGCCCAACTCGCCACTGTAAAAGAAGCAGTGGATCATATCGACCATATGGTGCAGTTGATTGGTATTGATCATGTGGGGATTGGTACCGATTTTGACGGAGGAGGCGGACTGGAAGATTGTTTCGACGTGAGTCAGATGGGCAACATTACCCTGGAACTGGTCAGACGGGGTTATAGTGCCAGAGAGATCAGGAAGATCTGGGGCGGGAACCTCACCCGGGTATTCCATCAGGTGGAGGCCGCAGCTATCTAACCTGATTCGAGGCCTGAATCATACAACCAGAAAAGCCTTTGGGCCGAGGAATAAAGGCCAAAAAAAGAGGCACCCCGTTTGGAGTGCCCCAGCGAAAAATAACCAACTAACTATTAAGACTAAGCTTTTAACTTTCTGGCTACCTCTTCCCAGTTGATCACGTTCCAGAATGCTTCAATATACTCCGGTCTGCGGTTCTGATATTTCAGGTAGTAAGCGTGTTCCCATACATCAATAGCCAGAAGAGGAGTTCCTTGTACTTCAGCCAGGTCCATGAGCGGATTGTCCTGGTTAGGGGTAGAGGAAACCGCCAGTGAACCATCTGCCTGCTTTACCAACCACGCCCAGCCAGAACCGAAACGGGTTGCAGCAGCGGTGCTGAATTTTGATTTGAACTCATCAAAGGAACCGAATGCACTTTCTATGCCTGAAAGTAATTCACCAGTGGGTTCACCCCCGCCATCAGGTCCCATCACTGACCAGTAGAGCACATGATTGTAAAATCCTCCTCCATTGTTTCTCACAGCAGCTGACTGGGAAGATACGCCTGCAAAGATCTCTTCAGCGGTTTTCCCTTCCAGCTCCGTTCCTTCAACAGCCTTATTGAAGTTAGCAGTATAAGCTGCATGATGCTTGGAATGGTGTATCTCCATGGTCCGTGCATCAATATAAGGTTCCAGCGCATTGTAATCGTAACTTAAATCGGGTAATTGAAATGACATTGTTCAAGGGTTTTAATAGTTATAATAATATTTATTTAGATTTAATACACATAACAGGCAAGATGGGGTTTTGTTCACAGCAATTGGGTCCATTCGAATAGATTTCCTGTTATGCAACATTTGCTCACAGAAAGCGAGATGCTAAAACATGATATTTCCCAGTGTTTTTGATACTTAGATACATTTACTTAGCGCAGGTAACTGCTGTAGAATATGTGGTGTAACGCCCATCAAGAGACTATATTTGCGATGCAATAGTAGGCTACATATGCCAGATTAAAGTCACAAATTAAACCATATAGATATGCCAAAAGGAATTTTTAAAGTGCCGGAGCCCGTGAATGAACGGGTGAGGAATTATGAACCGGGAACTCATGAGAGAGCTACACTGAAACAGGAGATTGAGAAGTTGAGGTCCCAGGTGCTGGACATTCCCATGATCATCGGAGGGAAAGAGGTAAGAACCGACAACAAGGTCCCCATTCATCCTCCGCATGAAAGAAAACACCTGCTGGGACACTATCACAAGGGTGATGCCAGTCACGTGAAGATGGCCATTGAAGCCGCACTGGAAGCCAAAGAGAAATGGGCGGCACTCTCATGGGAGCACCGTGCTTCGATCTTTCTGAAAGCAGCCGAACTGATCGCTCTGCCTTATGGAGATACCATCAATGCAGCTACAATGCTGGGACAATCCAAAAATGTGATGCAGGCTGAAATCGATAGCGCCTGTGAGATGGCCGATTTTCTACGGTTCAACGTGAAGTACATGACTGAGATCTATGAGCAGCAGCCCAAATCTTCTGAAAGCATCTGGAACCGGGTGGAACAGCGTCCGCTGGAAGGATTTGTATTTGCGCTTACTCCTTTCAACTTCACTTCTATTGCAGGTAACCTGCCCACCGCACCTGCCATGATGGGAAACACGGTGGTGTGGAAATGCTCCAATACACAGGTCTATTCCGCCAAGGTATTGATGGATGCTTTCATGGAGGCCGGAGTTCCCCCGGGGGTGATCAATCTGGTATTCGTATCGGGACCCGTAGCAGGGAATGAGATCTTTAATCATCCTGATTTTGCCGGGATCCATTATACCGGCTCCACCGAAGTGTTCCAGACTATCTGGAAGACCATCGGAGGCAATATTGAGAAATATAAATCCTATCCCCGCATCGTGGGAGAGACAGGTGGAAAGGATTTCATCTTTGCCCATCCCACAGCCGATATACAGGCACTGGTAGTGGCCATGGTAAGGGGTGCCTTCGAGTATCAGGGACAAAAATGTTCAGCAGCTTCCAGGGCTTATATTCCTGAAAGCTTGTGGCCCGAAGTGAAGGAGAGGATGGAGAACATGATCAAAGGGATCAAGATGGGTCCCCCGGAAGATTTCAATAACTTCTTCAATGCCGTGATCGATGAGGTTACCTTTGACAAGCTGGCAGGGTACATCGACAGGGCCAAAGAGGATGCTGATGCCGAAATACTTATCGGAGGAGGATATGATAAATCGGAGGGATTCTTCATTGAACCTACTGTGATCCTTACCACCAATCCCAAATACATTACCATGGAAGAGGAGCTCTTCGGACCTGTCCTCACTCTCTATGTGTATGACGATGACAAGATTCATGAAACAGTGGATATCCTGAACAACACCTCTATGTATGCCCTCACAGGGGCCATTTTTGCACAGGACCGTTATGCCATCGAGTGCCTTACAGAGAAACTGTCCGACTGTGCCGGGAACTTCTATATCAACGATAAACCCACCGGTGCAGTAGTGGGTCAGCAACCATTCGGTGGAGCCCGCGGATCGGGTACCAACGACAAGGCAGGATCCATGATCAACCTGTTGCGGTGGGTCTCTCCCCGTACCATCAAGGAGAACTTCCTCCCTGCAAAAGATTACCGGTACGCCTTTATGGATGACGAATGATGCCAATGAGTAATTCCCATGAGTTTTTTGACTCAATATTGTTGAAAAAACGCCTTCCGTTGGAGGGCGTTTTTTTTTAGCTTTGGAGGGTGAGATGATCTCAAAACAATGTGATCAATGAAAAAGGTATTCCTGAAAATATGGCCCTGGTTGAAGAACAAATATGTGCTCACCCTTTCGGTGTTTGCCATCTGGATGCTTTTCTTTGATCAGAACAACCTGGTGGACCGCCTGAAAATGTCATCCGAGATCAGGCAGTTGGAAGCCGACCGTAAATACTACATGGAGCAGATCGAAAAAGACTCAACCAGGCTTCACGAACTCACCACCGACAAGGACAACCTGGAGAAATACGCCCGCGAACAATTCCTGATGAAGAAGAAGAATGAGGATGTGTTTGTGGTGATTGGGGAGGAGTAGTTGAAGATTGGGCAAGCAATTCCTATCGGTTCCTTATCATTCTCTCATATTTCGACACATAGCCTGATCGATATAAATATTCTTTGAACTTGGGTACTGAGAAGTTAACCATTCCACGATTAGGACTATATGCCATTCCTTTCTTTATTAATTCATCTCGAAGTGGTGCCGCACGATTTATTGGCATACCAAGCGTATTTGCAACATCAATTGATTTTGCCGGTAGATCTTCCAAAATAGCCATTGCAATTGCGTATTTCAATTGTCTCTCTGTTAATCGTTCAATTCTTACTTTAAAAAACCCTTCATCTAGTGCTTTTAATGCTCTTTTGGTAGCACGCTCAACATCTTTCTTCCCAATTGGAGATGACTCTAGCACTTCCCAAATATGTGATCCCCATACCTGAAGGAAATATGGATACCCTTCAGTTTCTTTTATAATCAAATCCAATGCGTTCTGCTCGAAATCCACACCTTCCTTTTTCGCTGGTTTAACCAAAGCTTGAATAGCACTTTTATTATCTAATTTGTCAACTTCCGGATAATCAAAGAGCCTTTCAGAATACGATTTTGAATCTCCAGTCAATCTGGCAATTTGTGGGAGCCCTGCTCCAAAGAAGAGTATAGGTAGTTGATCCTGAGATATTTTATGAATTGCTATTATTAGTGCACTTAAGTCTTTTCTGGAAAGATATTGCATCTCATCAATCAAGATCATTGACAAGGTGTTTCTTTTTTTTGAAGCCCTTCCAATTGAAACTAGTAGATCGGTTAAATCAATTGACAAATCTCCGGTTACACCCTCATTGGTGAGCCCAACCTCAAATTCCCCAACTTTAACTCTGAATGCACTTGCAAATCCCCTCAAAAGGCGAAATGCATACTGTATATCATCTCCGACTTTTTTCCTTCGGTCAAGTTTCAGGAGTAAACGATGTAATTGTAGCGTAAGTAGTTCTGGTAAAGTATAATCAGGATTTGCTTCGAATATTGCTGTTTGGCATCCTTCTGATTCAGCTATCTGATTGATACGATTTAATAGGACTGTCTTGCCTACACCTCTGAGTCCTAGAAGGATTTGACTTTTGGCTGTCTTGTGATTTAAAGTCCTTTTTATTGTAAGCTCTGCATTTTGAAGGATATTAGCTCTACCTGCCAATTCAGGAGGTGGAGTTCCAGCACCAGGAGTATATGGATTATCTACTGGATTCATATTTAGTTTTGTTAACTCAAGTTAGGAAATTAAAACCAAACACCTGCTAACTTTCCTAAAAAAGAATGAGGATGTGTTTGTGGTGATCGGGGAGG
>CAZURA010000062.1:0-29659 GCA_964622985.1 uncultured Bacteroides sp.
CATCCACACCGCTGAACTCAAGTACCGTCTCATAGACAGCATTGGAAACTGATTCCAGACTTGTAACATCGGTCTTTACAAAATAAGCCCTGTTTGGAGTCTTCTGGCTATTCAGGTCTCCGGAAACAGCTATCCCTGCCTCCTCATTGATATCCAGAAGGACCACGTTGGCTCCTTCTGCAAACAGTTGTCTGGCGATCCCTTCACCATACCCCATGGCACCTCCCGTAATGGCTACCACTCTATTGTAGAGTTGCTTTTTGATCTGAGGGGTAGGAACCGATTCCGGAAGGTCTGCACCTCTGCTCTTTATTCTGACAGTCCCCAGCTTCTGCTCTACCTTCGATTTGTTGAAGGACAAACCCAGCAATCCCAACTCCTCAATAAACAGGTATTCACCTATATCTTCTTTAGCCTTTTCTACCTCAGTCAATATACTTTGAGTCTCCCCTTTAAACACGGTCAGGCTTCTGCCCAGTCTGACAGAGATTTTTTCAGGATCTGTTTCGATGAGCTGGTCAAGGGGAACAAAACTGCCACTCTTAATATTCTGAGAGGACAAAATCATCCGGATGGCCGGTACCAGCTGTACTATGCGCTCTTTATTCAAATCCATGGCTAATTATCCATTAATGAAGGATTGTATTCGTTGAAATAGTATTGAAAAATAGCTCTTCCCAACAATTCCATTTCGTCTCGCGACAATGTCTGATCATCAGAGCCCTCCCGGGCTACAAGATACTGATGTGCGGCCACATAAGCAGCACCATTGAAAGAAATCTGCATCAGGCTATCATCCAGCGGAACTTCCTTCTTGCAACTTACCGTGATAGGACGCATAGCTGTGGTATTGTGTTCTGTACCGAAGGAGACCACAAATCCCTGGTCATAGAAGAACTCAGTATACTCCTTCAACTGTTCAAACTGATTCCGCAACGGGATCAATTCTACAGAATTAAATCCTCTGCTTTTCAGTACCTCCAGGAGATGTTCCTTTCCACGTTCGAATTCGGTGACTTCATCACCTGCGCCATCCAGCAAAATGGGATAGGTGGGAATCCCTCCAGCGTCTCTGATAATTTGAACAATCTCTTCAAGGGGCAGGAACGCCTTTTCATCTTCAGGCACGAAGGCTGGAGCGCCTGCCTTTAACAATTTGGATCGCAGCACATCTTCTATACCTGCAATATCAGATCTCTTTTTATCACAGGGATTTCCACCACAAATCCTTTTCAGTAACTCATAATACACTTGATCATTTGAGGCCTGTTCTTCCAGCTTCAACCGCATCATTTTAGCCACATGCCTCTCCCTTAGCAGGTTCACCGCATGATCCTCCATGATCTCCTCCACAGACAAGGAGATATTTACCTCCTGTTCTGCAAGCCATTCATTGAGCAGATCAATCATCTGAGAAACCTGGCGGTTACTCTCTTGTACAATACTATTTAATTTGCTAGTCTGATGTTCAGGAAGTTTAGCATCAAACGACAAACCTTTTCCGCTGATATATGTTCGACCCGGATTACTGGGATCATTCACCCTGATACCCGCCTCCTGATCCTCTTTGCTAATCCCGATCAGTTCAATATTCAACAGTGGAAACATACCATGATCAATGCACTCCTCGGTAAACTCCTTGTACCCGTCGGTTACGTAGAAATCATTAATACCCAGTATTCGAATCTCCTCAGCCACTGCTAATCTTACTGCCTGGGTTACGCTTTCAAAAGCACTGAATGAATAGGGGGTATGAATGTGGTTGTTGACCTTCATGGGGAACTTACTATGCTCCTCATTCAAGGAATCCAATAACGCTTTGCGATCGGGAAATTGTGCTAAGAAACTCATGGATCTGATTCACTTTTCAGGTTAAACCCCTAAACGGCTTCTGCGAAGCTGTTCTCCAGTAGTAAAATTATTGGTGACTTTATGATCCCTAAGAGGTAAAATCTTTTCATGGATGGCATCCAGGATCCAGGAGGCCTGTGGAAAGAAGTAATCCTCCAGCTCGTAGGCCGGTGTGATCCAGTTGCGGGATCCCACAACCACCGGTGGGGCATCCAGATCGTCAAAGCCAAGCTCGGTGACGTTCTGTGCCACATCCTTCAGGTATGATCCCCTTTCACTGGCATCACTCACCAGAAGGATCCGACCGGTCTTCTTCAACGATTGAAGCACCAGGTCGTAATTAAAAGGCACCAGGGATCTGGCGTCTATAATCTCAGCAGATAAACCATATTTCTCCTGCAACAGGTCTGCTGCTTCCCTGGCCCTGTAAAGGGTGGCGCCGATGGTCAGAATAGTGACATCTTCACCTTCTCTCTTAATATCCGGTTCGCCCAGGGGGATCTCATAATACCCTTCAGGAACACCTTCTGTTCGGAACTCCTCGCCTACCCCATAAAGACGCTGGCTCTCAAAATAGATCACTGGGTCGGTGCCTTGTAGCGCTGTATTCATTAATCCTTTTGCATCATATGGAGTAGCCGGGAACACCACTTTGATCCCTGGAATATGGGCCACCAGAGAGGACCAGTCCTGGGAGTGCTGAGCTCCATATTTGGATCCCACCGACACCCGCAAAACCACCGGCATCTTGATCAGATTCCCACTCATGGCCTGCCATTTGGGCAACTGGTTGAACACCTCATCCCCCGACCGTCCAAGAAAATCACAGTACATGATCTCCGGGATCACACGCCCGCCACACATCCCGTAACCGATAGCTGTTCCCACGATGGCTCCCTCCGAAATAGGAGAGTTGAATAATCGGTGGTATGGTAGTGCTTCGGTAAGGCCTCTATACACTGCGAAGGCCCCTCCCCAGTCACGATTTTCTTCCCCATACGCAATCAGGGAAGAGTCCTTGTAGAACCTGTCTACAATGGCCTCAAAGATCCCGTCCCGGAACTGATACTGTTTCATAGCTGAGAAAGGTTTCCCCTTCTCATCAAAAGCGAATCTCTCCTTTCTGTCGATCTGTTTTACTCTGGGATTCTCCTCCATCGGCATCAGCGTATCCAGCTGACCCTCTTCCATGGCATCAACCGATTGGTTGGAGTACATCATTTCTCCAATAAGACCCGGATTTGAAATCAGGTCCATCCTGGGTGAAACCTCATCATCAATGGAGAGTTTATAGGCTCCCATGATGAGATCACCAGTCTCCTTCTTTATCTGATCCAATATGGATTGATCTGCAACACCGGCCGCAATAAGCTCTTGCTCGTAAGAAACTAAGGAGTCTACAGATTCCCAGGCTTCCACTTCTTCTTTGGAACGGTAGGAAGATGAATCGGAGGGTGAATGACCGCTGAAGCGATACGTAAGCACATCAAGCATTACCGGCCCCTTCTTCTCTTCGATCAACTGCATCTTTCTTTCGTAGGCATCAATCACGGCCAGCGGATTGTATCCATCTATGCGTTCGGCATACATATTCTCCCTGTTTACTGCAGCACCTACCCGGGCAGCTATGGTGTAACCCATGGTCTCACCACAGGTCTGTCCCCCCATCCCATACTGGTTGTTCATGATGTTGAAAATAATGGGCAGTCCCCCCTGCATATCTCCTTCCCACAACTCATAATACTGGTCCATGGCGGAAAAAGTCATCCCTTCCCAAACAGGTCCGCAACCCAGGGAAGCATCTCCGATATTGGCCACCACGATACCGGGCTTCCGGTTCACTTTCTTATAAAGTGCAGCTCCCACTGCAATATCCCCTGATCCACCCACAATGGCATTGTTAGGATAAATCCCAAAGGGGGTGAAAAAGGCATGCATGGAACCTCCAAGCCCCTTGTTAAAACCAGTTTCGCGTGCAAAGATCTCTGCCAGTGTTCCGTAGGTGAGAAATTTGACAGCCAGCGATTTCAGATCACCCTTATGCCCCTTTTCCACAATGGAGAGAATCCGTCCGTCAAAGAAGGTCTTCATGATCCCATGCAGGGTGTCGTCATCCAGCTTATGAATGGCTGAAAGACCTTTGGCTAAGATCTCACCGTGGGAACGGTGCGATCCGAAAATGTAGTCCTCAATATTCAGCCTGTAGGCCATACCTACTGCAGCAGCTTCCTGGCCAATGGAGAGGTGGGCAGGGCCTGGATGTGAATAGGGAGTTCCATTATATTCACCGGTGGTCTTGATCAGGTTCAACATGGTTTCGAATTCCCTAATGATCAACATATCCCGGTAGATCCTTACCAGGTCATCCTTTGAAAAACGTGACAGTTCATCCGTTATGGATTTGTCATATACATTTACAGGTATGGATCCGAGTTTAAGAGTCTTGGATTTCCTGAGATCGGCCGGATTAATGAATTGTGCTTTTGGCATCTTGTTCTGGATTTATGGTCTGTTGTTTCTTAAATAAGTATCATTCTGATTATAGCAGTTCCGAAGAGAGCTTTTCCACCTGATTCTTGATCTCAGCCAGAAACTGGGTGGCTGGTCCGCCATCAATGGCTCTGTGATCATAGGTAAGTGAAAGTCCGATAAAGGGTTGGAAACCAAAGGAACCGTCGGCCAAAGTGGTTGGTCGCTGGATAATCGTATTGACTCCCAGGATGGCCACCTGTGGCAGGTTGATCACCGGAGTGAACATTTCCACACCGTAGTTCCCAAGGTTCGAAACCGTAAATGAAGCGGCTTCCGGTGCCAGCAGGTCGGGCGATACTTTCCCTTCCCTGGAGGTTTCTACCAAATCTTTGAGCTGGGAGGAAAGCCCCGGCAATGAATAATCATCCGCATTGAGAAGTGCAGGAACCAGCAATCCACGGTCGGTATCCACAGCCAGTCCCATATTCACTTTTTTAAACTGTCTGGTCTTTCCATCCAGGAATTGTGCATTGGCTTCCGGATATTCCTTTAGGGCTTTGATAACCGCATAACATACCATATCATTAAGAGTAATGTTATAGGCATATCCCTCAGCCATCCTCTTTTTTACCTCTTTTCTCAGCTGCATCATGCGGGAAGCGTTGGCACTGAGGTGATGGGTTAATTGTGCCGAATTCTGTAAAGAGTTATGCATGGCTGCAGCTATGATCTTCCTTACATTTGATAAAGGTATATCGGTGTAGGCTCCACTGGATGCGGACTGCAAGGATACCTGAGGTGCATGGGAAGTCTCCACCAGATCTTTGGAAGTAATCTTTCCGTACGGGGTCTTTCCTTCTTCGGGAACAAACAAACCTTCCTCTTCCACCTTTTTTTGGGCCAATGGAGTAAGTCGTTTCCCATTTTTAATCTCAGCCAGAATATCCCTTTCAATGATCCTGCCTCCAGGACCGGTACCAATAAGGTTTTCCACTACAATCCGCTTCTCCCTGGCCAGCTTTTTAGCCCGTGGTGAGATGGCTGCTTTCCCGTTTTCTTGTACAGAGGCAGCAGCAACAGGCTGAGCGGCTACGTTTTGGCCGGCATCTGATATAGCAACTGGCAGATCTTTCGCATCTTCCACTGCAGGTTCAACCGGAGTTACTTCTTCGTCCGACATCCCTTCCGGCTTAAATTCATCCACTGATTCGCCCTCAGCACCTATGACTGCCACATTTATAAGCACAGGAACTTCATCTCCGGCTCCATAAAACCTGGCCAGAAGCATACCCTCCGACTGCGCCTCCTCCTCAAAGGCTGCTTTATCCGTTTCATAAGCAAAAAGTAAATCACCTGGGGCAACTTTATCACCCACCTCTTTATACCATTCTGTCAGAATACAGCTTTCAACCGATTGTCCCTGCCGGGGCATAATAACTGGAGTAGCCATTATTGTAGTTTATAAGTTTTACTTGTGTATACAAGTGCAAAGATAATACTTATTCACAATTTATAAAAGGATTTTCGTATTGTCTTAATATCTTAACTTTATCTTGTTGTTTTTGAATTGATTACATCATTTATCGATTTTAATATTTTGCTCGATAGAAATCTATACTTATATTTACAACTACTTTTAATAATATTGACAAATAGAGTCAATTACACAGATGGCATTGAAAGAGGCACCACATTACCGCCAACTCTACGAAAAACTCAGAAAGCTTATCGAAGAGGGCACTTTCCAGAGAGGCGATCTCCTGCCCTCTGAAAATGAGCTTTGTGCCGCACATCATCTGACAAGGCCCACCGTCAGGAAGGCCCTGGATATGCTGGTCAACGACGGATTCATTATCCGGCACCAGGGCAAAGGAAGCATAGTGCAGGGTAAGCCAAAAGGAATTGGGATCCTGTCATTAACTGGCACCACATCTGCCATTGGCCAGGATCACCTGACCACACAGATCATAGTAAAACCCAGGATCCAGAGCTGGGAGCAGGCCTTCGGATATGAGATCAGTGAAAAAGAGAGAAGTGTAGGATGTATCTATCTGGAACGATTGAGGCTGATCAATGAGCAGCCGGTCTTCTACGATATTACCATGATTCCCAACCTGAACCTGCCACGCTTTACTTCCCGGACCTTTGATAACAGGTCGCTTTTCGAGATTCTACGGAAGCATTATCAGATCGAGGTAAAAGGAGGAGAGCAGAAAATACTGGCCATTACAGCTGATGATCGCATCCAACAGCATTTTGGAGTGAAAAAGAATCACCCCATCCTTCGGCTTGACCGGAAGATGGAAACCAACCGGCCGGACTTTGCATTCTTCAGCCAGATCTATTGCAACACCAGTGATTACAGTCTGATCGGAAGGTTCTAAATGACAGGCAGCTTCCAGGGAGCACGATAACTTGCCCTGGTGTACCTGGCGACATCCTCATCCCCCACGATCTCTCCCTTCTCTCCGTCCCAGAAAATCTTCCTCCCGGTCCTCAAAGCAATATTGCCCAGTTGGGCTACCCTGGCGATATGACCTCCAATTTCTATGCTTGCATTAGGGGTTTCCCTGTTTTTCATGCACTTCAGGAAATTCTTCACATGCAGATCAAGGCCACTCTCCCCACCCTTTTTGATCAGGGGAACCGACTCCATTCTCGTCTTACCCTGAGGTGCCTCGGCTATCACTTCCCATCCTCCCCGGTCCACTACCAGTGTACCGTTCTCGCCAATGAAGGCTACACCATGGGCCCGTCCGTAATTACCCTGTCCAATACCGAGCGTGGATTCCCAGATCAGACCGATGTTATCAAATTCATAGATGGCATACTGGGTATCGGGGGTTTCCCTGGCATCATCGGGGAATGCATACTTGCCACCCGATGACATCACCGATTTGGGCACATACTGCTTCATGCCGTACAGTGCATAATCCAGCAGATGGACTCCCCAGTCGGTCATCAGGCCGCCGGCATAATCCCAGTACCAGCGGAAGTTGAAATGAAACCTGTTAGTATTGAAGGGTCGTTTGGGAGCTGGTCCAAGCCAGAAGTCATAATCGACGCCTACGGGGGCAGGACTGTCCGGCTCTACCGGAAGTCTGTGTTTCCAATCTAAATAAACCCATGATTTCACCGTCCGGATCTTTCCCAGTTTTCCGCTGTGGACAAAATCCACTGCATTTTTCCAGTGGGGATCGCTACGTTGCCACTGTCCTACCTGGACCACGCTGCCATACCTTTTTTGAGCAGCTATCATGAGATCGATCTCCTCTATGGAATTGGCAATGGGTTTTTCCACGTAAACATCCTTACCTGCTTCGCACGCTTCTACCATGGGCAGGCAGTGCCAGTGATCGGGTGTTCCGATGATAACGGCATCCAGATCCTTATGTTCAAGCAGTTTCCGGTAGTCCCCATATAGCTTTGGAGTATTGCCCTGGATCTTTTCCACTTCCCCAGCACGCTGTCCCAGTACATTGTTGTCCACATCACAGAGGGCCACACATTCCACTCCGTCCATCTTCAGGAACGATTTCAGGTTGGACATCCCCATCCCTTTGATCCCGATGGCACCCACATTGATCCGGTCATTGGCTCCCAGTATCCTGGAGGAGGCAAAAGCTGTGCCGGGAAAGGCTGATAGTACTGTGGTTCCTGAAGCTACTACTGCACTGGTCTGGATGAAATCTCTTCGTTTCATGATTCAAAATGTTTGTGTGTCATAAAGCTAGGGATTATTGATGGTTTTCGGAACACTATTTGCAGCTGAAATGTCAGAGTAAACATTTAAAACCACCTGCCATGAAAAAACAATACTATTTCCCCTATATCATGTCACTCCTGTTTTCTACAAGCGCACTATTTGCACAGAAATCAGTCTACACATTTCCTTTTGATAATTCCTATCGTTTACCCTCTATGCAGACCCAGGTCAATAGTGAAGAGATCTCAGCCACCTACCAGACCCTGGGGAATATCTATACCACAGAGATCACGGGTATAGGAGATGATAAGATGCAACAAACTTCCATGAGTTACATTTCCGATGCAAGAGTGGTAGATGCGGTGCGGTTCCTGGAGTTCTACATGGATGAACATCTGGTAGCACCGGGGGATGAATCTTCAGGATTGATGGAGATGAGCATAATCTATTACCATGAATATGAACGGATCAATGCCGGATCTATCTTAGGATACCTTACTTTCGGATTGGGATTTATATTCGGGATTCCCAGAGAAACTGTGGTGGTCGATGTGGAGACTAAAGCTTCCTTTTACGATGATAGCGACCGTCTGGTGGCCATACACCGAGGTGTGGGTCAGGGAAAGAAACTGCAAACTATCTACAATACGAACACCCGTAGAGTTCACCAGAGAGCATTAAGAAATGCCATTAAAAGACTGAATACCAATATCATGAATGATCCTGCCCTGAATAAGATCCGTACCTGACATCATTTTCCGTCAGCATGGGTCATATCGTGTTAATCATATACCAAATGGTTTAGACATACCCCAATATCTTCTTTTATAATCCCCAGATCGCAGTCTGGGCACGAGGTCCAGGATTTTCACAAGTGATAAGCGATAAATAATGGGGATACTTTCTCAGGATTAAGCTCAACTGAGTAGTACATAAAAACTGGGGCATCCATTTCGCAAAATCCTGATGTCACATACATGTGAGTTTTTTCAAATGTGTGACTTTTTACTTCATCCAAAAATACGTTTAGAAATCAATATAATATATTGTAATACTGCATATTACGCATCTGAAAGAAAGATTCGTTATCATTATTCATATGTCACAATCCTGTGAGAAGTCACCTATACGTGACATGCAAAAATTTCGAAATGAGGGTGAGTGGGAGAACTGAAGGTGACACCGCAGGTGTGGTGATACGGCTCAAAAATGGGGTATGTCCAACCAAATGGTACATTGATCCTGTGGGATTTCTGCCTTATATTTTAGGAATCCTTAATCTTGATATTCAATCCGGAAAGGAGTTACGAATGGGGCAGATACCCTGACAGGAACAGATAATACCGCCTGAGCCCGTAAAGCAAAATTACAGCTACCTCTCTAATATCCGGATGTGTTTCCAGCGAAGTGGCGCCCCCTCGCTCTGGAGACCGATGGGTCCCGATGTCAGTTCGCACTCTTTGACTGTTGAGACTACGATACCGTTGAGCCTGATCTGCATCTCACCGCCATTCACATCGATCACCATGGTACTCCACTCACCTACGGGATTTATAGCCTTTCTATAAGCCGACAGGTCAAAGGTCCTTTCACATTTCACCGAACGGGGAATGGGAAGGATCAGGCCAGCCCTTCTGTGCTGCCCCTGTACTTCAATGCATAAGGGCCAAATGCCCAATGCATCCTTTTCTCCCATATGGACCAGGCATCCGCTGTTTCCTTTAAACAGGGAATCCACCTGCAGATCTCCGGGCCGCTGGAACGCCCAATCGTATTTCACTATGTAGTTGCTGAAAGATCTCTCCGTATACATATATCCCCTGGGATCCCCTGCGCAGGAGATGATCCCGTCTTGAACGGTGTATGCTCCCTTTTTGTCTTCCCCCTCTTCACCCGGGTGGAATTTCCATCCATCGAAATCCTGTCCGTTACAGAGGTAGCCAGAACCTCCATTTTTCTGCTCACTATTTTGAAGGGGTTGAATATAGATGTTCTTCCAGCGAACCGACATGGGGTCCATATTCCTGGGGACACTGTGCACCTGCAGACCTATAAGTCCTTCGCTGTTATCCATATACCGGCCCTCGTCGTACATCAGGTCGGCAATCAGATTGCCATTGATCCAGGTCTGGATCCGTCGCCCGACAGCGCGAATCCGGTAATGGTTCCAGCCCTCGTTTTGAAAATGGTTGTGTTTGTATTTTCCTTCATCATCGGATATAGGCTCAGTTGATTGCCATCCCCCTGCAGCCTCTCCATACACATATCCTGCATAGCCCGGGCTTATGGCAATCTCGACCTGGGGACCGTAAACCCGTCCACCATACTCATTTCCTCGTAATTTGGATCGGATCTGCACTCCCGAATTAAAGAACTGGTCGTCGAATTTCACTTCAAAAGTGAGTTCAAAGTCAGCAAATTCCCGGTCACTGCACAGAAAGGTGTTTGGACTCCCCTTTTCAGTCGTCCCCACAATCGCACCCTTGTCAGCTGCATAAGTAGCGAATCCGCTCTTGACGTTCCATCCATCCAGTGTTTTCCCATCAAATAATAACTGCCATCCATCGGCTTTCTGTTGACTGGTCAGTACATTATCCGCCTGAGGTTCTTTAGCAGCCCCATAAGCAACCCCTAAAAGCAGGGTAAACATTATACATGTTGCTTTATTCATATTCTATATTTTATAAGTGATTATCCGTTGAGTACCCAACCTTTACGGTACTCCTTCCGCAAATTGTCGTTGGCACTGGAATCATTGGTCACCTGACCGGTCTCAGAATCGTACTTCAGTTCTTTGCCTGCTTTGTGGGCAGCAAGCCCGAGCATCAGTGTTTCGATCATCCGCCCGGCATAGTCAAAATCACAGGAAGTTTTCAGGTCTCCTTTACAGGCATTGATCCACTGGCCCACAAAACTCCCGTGTGGAGGAGTCACTTCATCCTCACCGGGAGCATCGTAATAGGTCATATCCCCTCCCTTGACTGCGGGAACCAGCAGGCGCGACCTGAAATCTGCCACAAGCGTGCCTTTGGTACCCCGGAACATCACCCCGTGACCAATCTTCGATATGTCAATGGCCCGGTGCGGAGACTCAGGCCTCAACGTACCCTGGAACCATTCCAGCTGTATCTCTCCCCTCCAGTTATTGCCGGGAAACCTGAAGGTGGCATGGTGATCTGAAGGACATACTTCGGGATGGTAAGGATCGCCTACCGCCACAGCAGATAAAGGCTGTCCTGCATCGATGGCATTCCAGGCCAGGTCCATGGTATGACTGCCCATATCCCCCACCTGCCAGCTGCCGAAATCGTGGTACATATTCCATTGCAGGCAGTTGGCTCCAGGCTTTCCTGATAAATAATCAGGATTATAAGGATGCATGCTCACGGGTCCGATCCATTGTTCCCAGTCCACACTCTTGGGGGGGGTGCCTGCTGCTGACAGATAACCGGTCTTTTGGTGGGTCCTGTTGCCAAAAGCCTGGACAACCTGCAGCTCTCCCACTGCACCATGACGTACCAGCTCAGCCACCCGGGCAAAATTCTCACCCGCATGACGCTGGGTCCCATGCTGGGTGGCCAGCTTCTCTTTATTGGCCAGGTAGGTCTTCCGTACTTCTCTTGCCTCATATACACATTCTCCCAGGGGCTTTTCACAGTATACATGCATGCCCCGGTTCATGGCCCAGATGCTGATAAAAGCATGGTGATGGTCCGGTGTAGCGATGATCACCGCATCGATATCCTTTTGTTCCAGACATTTACGCCAATCCCTGTATCGCTTTGCATTGGGGAATTCAGCCACTGCAAGGGCCATATTGTCATCATTTACATCGCAGAGGGCTACCAGATTCTCCTCCTTCAGGTCGTTATAAAAGGCACGTCCACGGCCGTGTGCCCCGATCAGGGCCACATTCAGTTTGTCCGCTGCAGGTTTACCTGTCATAGCACCGGAGGGGAGTACCAAAAGTCCGGTCCCTGTGGCAGCTGTGGTCTTTACAAAAGCTCTCCTTTTCATAGTAATCTGGTTTAAGTCCTCTTATGTTTATCCGTTTGCCTTCATGAGTACTATCATCGTCAATCCGGCAAGCACGCTACAAATTATAAAATTACCTTCACATCTCCTTACAGAAATGGTACAGAAAGAACTAACACTGAAGCATTTTTTCGGATTCCTTCCATTAGATGTATGAAACGTACATTATAATATTTTCATTATTATCATAGAAGGATATGAAAATATTATACTGATAAGTTACATTGGGCCAATGAGATAAACTAAACAAATCATATCCTGATTGTAGCTCTGTTTGCACTTCTATGACATCAACATGGTAAACCGCCATTACGAAAAGTTTGATGCCACAGATTGGGAACCCATGCCCTCCGGATTGCTGGGGAAGGTTACGCTCACTCCGGTCAGTATAAATACTCCGTAGAAATGGAGGATCTCAATTCACAACCAGCTCGAAAGGCTCAAACAGACCATAATCCATTAGGGAATATTGATCCTGTGAAGGGATCTCTTCGGGGGACCGGTTCCAGTCCCACGGTCCGCTGATCCACGAACTATAGCCCTTGTAAAAATGTCCGAACGTGTTTTTCAGGCTTCCCACTACTTTCACTTCGATCTCATTCTCTCCCTCCTTCATCAGGTGACCCACATTCAATGCATAAGGGGACCAGCTGATCTGGCCTGCCTTTACTCCGTTCACATGGACCTCAACCGTGGTCCCCTTCCACTCGTTCAACCGTACCGCATACTCCCGGTCCGGCCCTGCCCCTTCAAATGTACTGGTGTAGGATACCTTCTGAGAATAGAACGGATATCCTTGTTCTTTCCAGGATCCCAGGGAATCAAGCGTACCAGTGATGATCTCAAATCCCTGATCCAGGGGATTCAGGAGGAAGGAACCTGTGAGGTATACCGGCATCAGCTCTGCAAATATCGACATTCGCGACGCCCTTAGGGTTAGGGTATTCCTGCCTGTTTTCAGGTAACTCCCCACCGGGTAATAGTGAAAATCACGGTCGATCCAGTAGGTACCCTCTTCCTTCTCAACCTTTTGCCCGTTGATCTCTACATCCCAGAGCTCATAACCTTCCACCACCGCTTTTACCTCCTGCATTAAGGTGATGTCCACCTCAGGGGAAACCGTGAAGTGGTAACTGGCAGAAAAACCTGAACCATCGGGAAAAGTATCCAGGGAAATGTAATCCTGACGAAACTGGATCTTATGCTGCCAGGGATTGCCCATCTCCACACCATGGTGTTCAAACAATGCAAGGAGGGCATCCATGAAATAAGTGTCTTTCAATACAAGGTTTCCTGAGGCAAGATCAAGGTAGTTCAGGACCAGCACATTATCCTGATCAGCAGATACTCTAAGCTTACCCTGGGGTGTTACCGGAGTTCCCTCACGCCCTCTGGTTTCTGTTTGAGGCAAAGAGGATCTCTTCTCTGAAATAAAATAGATGGCACTACCCACCGGCGGAAGCTCCACCTGAAAAGTAATGGCTTTCTTTTCTGTTTCCGATGGGATCTGTGAGATCTCTCCCGAAACAGGATCCATTTGGATGACACTTTTCCCTTTTGCTTCAATGGTGGCAACGGAGGAATGATCGGTGGAAGAGTTCACCACAATCAGGAGTTGCCCATCATCCATGCTGCGGCGCTGGTGGTATAGTTCACCTTGACTGGCGGGATTCTCCTCAATTGAAAATTCCTCTCTGCCCATAACTTCCCTGAACAGAGGATCTAAAACCTCTTTGGTAAACAGGCACTGATCCGGGTATCTTTTCAACAGTTCTTGGATGGCATCGGACCGCTCTCCATCCAGATAAGGAATATGGGTAGTGAAAGAGACTATTTTACCGCCTCCGTCCAGGAATTGGTCCATAAGCTGGTAGGTGGCACTGTCCATGTTTTCCATGCTGGCCGGAATCACCATCACCCCGTATTCACGGTTCCCTACCCTCAGACGGTCTCCTTTTACCGAACCCAGGGTTTTGATCACATGTTCTGAACCCAGGTCGTATTCGTAGTGGTTGCGCTCCAACTGCCAGACAAAGGACTTGAAACGACGCTGTATGGTATCCATCTGAGGATTTTTAACCTCCCGGGAAAAATACATCCAGGCTGTTGTGTTGGGCTGCAGGACCAGGATCTCATTCAGCTGTTCCCCCGACGAACCAGCCAATGAGAGTCGGCCTATATAATCGCCCATCAACCGGTAGTTGTCCCACCATGGTTCATGATAGGTGAATGAGGGAGGATAATCAAACTTCCGTACACCCCTGAGGGTAAAATAAGAGAGGTGCTGGTTCACAAAATTCACCCCTAACACAGCCTGCCAGTCGGCCAACCGCTTATAGTTAGCAAAATCCATCTCCCAACCTCCACCACCATAGGTTTCACTCAGAGTACGCAGGTGCCCTCCCTGATTGGCCGCACTGGCCAGTTCTCGTACGGCCCGGGTATTACCGAACTGACCACCCATTCCTTCCGGGATCATTTCACATCCCAGCATATCCACTCCCGGTTGCTGGTGCCAGATGTAAAATGCCGCTTCATCAAATCCGTGTGTGGGGTACGGCCACCCATGTTCCCAGTAGTGACCTGTCCAATCCAGTCCATTCTCCTCACAGTACTGGTACCAGGGTTTTGCCCACCGTTCCACGAAAAGTTCCAGAAGCAATTCATAAAAATCGTGCCGCACCTTTTTCCACTCACCCGTCTCCATGACCAGAGAGGGCAGATGTACCTTCAGATCATACCCCCATCGCTCCTCAAAAACTTCCCACAGATCCGGGGTCCACCGGAGCAGAGTTTCCCTTGTCATGACTGCCTCCAGGTTGGGTTCATCAGTGAAAACACCTTTGACTGTTTCGCCGAAATCGGAAGCATTGAGCTTTTCATAACCCCGGGTCATGGTCACTTCCAGGAACTTCTCCGTCACCCCTTTCTGCAGCAGGTCCACATAGGTATATCCGCCATACCAGAAGGATGTGGGAGGAAAGCTCTTCCGGAACAGGTAATAGGTTCCTTCATTACCAATCTCATCCTCATACCTGGCAGTAATATCCATATACTCTTCCGTCCCTTCTTTCAGAATCACCTCATAGGCGAAAGTGTCGGGTTGAAACACCTCCTGAACTTCCAGGCTCAGACCCGTACCCTGGTTCCAGGATTCGGGCATCTCCGCCGGCACATGTCCTCCTGCAAAACCGCTGGGATAGGAGTTCTCATCATAGATCCAGACATTCATCCCAAGCTCTTTACCTTTCTGCACAGTATAATCAAACAGGTCAAACCACTCATCAGACAGATACTCTGTGATCAGTCCGGGCCGTGGATGGACAAATACTCCCCCGATACCGGCCTCATTGAACTGTTCCATATGGAAGTCAATTCCCTCCTTTGTGATCTGGCTGTTCCAGTCCCACAGGGGTGCACTCCTGTAATCTGCCGGAGGATTGGCAAACAATTCCTGCAACTGACTGAACTTACTAATTGGGCTTACTTTTTCCGGGAACTGTTCCTGACAACTGACCAGCAATACAAGCTGGATCAGGATGATCAATAAATTATATACGACCTTTTTCATAGTTCTTCTGCTTGGAGTAATTGGGATTAAAACTACGATATTAACTATAAATGGGAAGTCAATCAATGCATAAACTGATCAAATGTTTGCACGATTTGAAATATACTGGTACATATATCAACATTCTTCATCAAATTGATTATTTTTTACACAATATTTACTTAATTTATAAGCTTTTTTTACTTACTTTTGTATTACCACTCTATATTTTATGTTTGAATTTGACAGAAACAAAAGTGATTTAAACAAAAAGAAACATGGGATAGATTTTGAAACAGCTAAAAGATTATGGGAAGACTCAAACAGAATCGAGATTCCAGCAAGATGGGTAGATGAACCCAGGTTCCTTTTAATTGCCCAGCTAGATGGTCAGCTTTGGTCTGCCATATTTACACATAGAAAAAACAAAATCAGGATGATTTCAGTCCGAAAATCCAGGAACAATGAAAAAGAAATATATAACAGCTACTGAGTTTGATGAGAAGTTTGATACCGGTGAGGATCTTTCCGAATATTACGATCTTAATCATGCTACCCGGCCGGGATTGGAGGCAAAAAGGGTAAGTGTTGATTTCCCGGTATGGATGGTACAGAAGTTAGACAGGGTTGCCCGTCGTCTTGGGGTTACACGGCAAAGTGTCATCAAGGTCTATATCTCAGAAAAACTGAAAGAGGAAAGCCTGTAGATAGAGACTCTCCTCACCCAAGAGGAAGTAGATTCCAATTTGCAGGCTATCTCCTATAACTCCTTGATCTTGATGTTTCTGAACTGTACAGCCATGTGTACATTCCCGTGCAGCTGCAATCCGATAGGTCCGGAATCACTGAGGGTGATGCTTTCATAATCCACAAAAGGCTCCCCGTTCAGGAAGGTCTGGATCCGTTTTCCGGTCACGATGATCCTGAGATGGTTCCACTCCCCCACCTTGTGAAATTCAGCCACTTTCTCTGTCTGACCCGGGTAGGATCCTTTATCATCCTTGGGTGCGTATATGCAGGCCGTCATATCCCGCTGCAATGAGCGGGAGATCCCGATTTGCACCTGTGGACCTTCTCCACGGGGAAAGACCCCCGTATCATAATCATCGGTCAGCGTCTGGTATTCAAGTTCCAGTTCGTAATCAGTGTACTCTTGCGTGGTCCAGAGCATGGATCCCTTCTGATCAGGGTTCTCACCTTGAAGGATCTCCCCATTTTTAACGGTCCAATGGGATACCAGTTCGGCTGGATCACACGCCCATCCATTCAGGCTCTTCCCGTCAAACAGTTTCTTTTCCACCGGCTCAAATCCGCAGGCCATTATCACAATGACCAGAAGCAAACTCAATTTTGTAATACTTTTCATATCAGAGTTTATTTCTCTTTCAAACTACCTAACTCACTTTCAAACTACCTTGGGTATGACATAGGGATGCCTGTACTTCCTGGTAGTCAGTATATTGGCCTCGTCATTATCGATAAACTTCTCAAATTCCCCATTGAATTCCAGGGTCTCTCCTACCCGGTAAGCGATGTTGCCCAGATGCGGTAAGACTGTGGACACATGCCCTTCAAGGATATCACAGTTCAGGTCAAACCAGTTCCCTGATCGGACCCCATCAATGAAATTGGCAAAATGGCCTTCACTGCTCGGGGCTGCACGGAAGGTTTTGTCACCGCCCACAGCTGCACCTTCTGCCTCCATGCCGGAACCGGCAAAGGGTTTATCCTCTCTTTCCCTGTAAGCTTTCCAGTTGGATCCGTTCACTTCCATCCATCCTTCTGTCCCGAAAAAGAGGTTCCCGATCTTTATGTTTGCATTCGATTCTGCATTGGTGTACCTGCCCCGGGTTTCGAACTCCAGAATCTTTCCATCTCCGTATTCATAGATAGAGGTCTGAGTGTTGGGCGTCTCCTGAGAGCATCCATGAGGTGAAATGCCAAATATGCCTCCCATGGATTGGACCTTCACTGGATGTACCTTCTTACCCAGTCCCCACCTTGCGATATCAAACTGATGGGGTCCCTGGTTCCCGGTATCTCCGTTCCCTGTATTCCAGTGCCAGTGCCAGTTGTAGTGACCCCTTTTCTCGTTGTACGGCCTCCAGCTGGCGGGTCCGAGCCACATGTCATAGTCGAGTGTCACAGGGGGGGCACTGTCAGCTGAAATTCCGAAGGAATCCCTGGGTTTGAAGCAGGTTCCACGAGCCATAAACACATCACCTATTCCTCCATCATGGAGGAAGTTCATGGCCTGCATTACATTGCTATTTGAGCGGTTCTGGAAACCTACCTGAACTACCCGGTTATACTTTCTGGCTGCTTCGACCATTTTCCGGCCTTCCCAGATATTGTGCGAGCTGGGCTTCTCCACATATACATGTTTACCCGACTGGCAGGCCCAGACTGTTCCCAGGGCATGCCAGTGATTGGGGGTGGCCATGGCCACCGCGTCAATTTCCGGATCCTCAAATATCTTACGCATATCCTGAACCGCACCCGGTTTTGTTCCTTTCTGGTTTTCAGTTACCATTTTGATGGAAGGATCAAAAAACTGGGTATCCACGTCACAAACCGTTTTGATCCATACTCCTTTATCATACATTCCTGAAAAAGCATTCATTAATCCCCTGCCACGCCCTCTCAAACCAATGGCTCCCATGGTAATGCGGTCATTGGCACCAAGGATCCGTCCGTAGGATTTGGCCGACATGGTGGTTAGTCCCACTGAAACACCCGCTGTTCCAATGGTTGTCTTCTTAATAAATGATCGTCTGTTTTCCATAGTGTAAATCTCTGATTAGTTGATAGGTTAAATAGGTATCTTATGTATCCGCTTCTCATGCCTTCCTCCATCAAAAGGAGTGGAGAAGAACTTCTTCAGAATCTTAACGGTAGTCTCCCTATCCAGGTAACGGCCTGGCAGGCAAAGAAGGTTGGCATCGTTGTGGGACCGAGCCAAGCTGGCCATCTCAGGCATCCAGCACAATGCAGCCCGAATACCCTGATGCTTATTGGCTGTCATGGAGGCTCCCTGACCCGATCCGCAAACCAGAACACCCAGCTCATGTTCCCCATCCTCCACAGCTTTTGCTACCGGGTGGGCGAAATCAGGATAATCCACCGAATCGGGTGAATCGGTCCCAAAGTTCCTGATCTCAAATCCCTGCCCTTTGAGCCATTCCAACACCACCAGTTTAATCTCAAATCCGGCATGATCGTTTCCAACTGCTATTTTCTTACTCATTTTTTATTGCTATTGCTTTATTGCTATTACTCGTTGCGGTATTTTTCAAATTGTGCGGCAATTCCAGCTTCCTCATGGTCACCCGTATGTACCAGTACCCTGTATCTCAATGATATGGTCTCGCCCTTTTTCATGGTTATGCTCTCCCCATCCTCCGGCCAATACATGGGAGTTGGAGAGAAAAATCCGTAATCGCGGGTAAACCATGGGGCTGGAAACCAGTCATTAGAAGGATGTTGAAGAATGGCCAGTCCTTCAGTGTTCCCCATTCGTTTACCATGGTAATCCATCCAGCCAGACCGCTTTCCAAAAGTCTCCTTTTCCCCCGAATCTCCTTCTGCATTTACCATAATCCCTCCGTTGATCACTGCCAGGTCGGGATCCATCCGGGCACTGAACAGCGAATGATTGGTTTTTAATATGGTCACATCCATCAGCATCTCCATTTCTATATCAAAATCCAGTTGATACATATCATCGGAAACTACCGTAACCATAATCCTGCGAATATCTTTGACAGGCGACATGGCACCCGGTCTCTTCCAGATGTTCTCATTCTCAATGAGGACCGTGTCCCCTCCTGTTTTAATGATATCGGCCCGCAAGGGAGCAATCTGACCCCGGTCCAGTCCCTCCTGCCAATAGTTTCCTCCGTTCACCCTGTCACACCCGAAAAAGAGGGAGCTGTGATGGGGATAGTTGGCATTCCTCATGGAGGTAACACTGGCCTTTGAGGGTCCGTTGACGGGGAAAAAGAAGGGATACTTTTGGTGTTCTGATAATATATAGCTGGTGAACAGCGACTGGTTGATCCTGATCTCGATCCGGTCTCCAAATTTATTGGCTGTGACCCGATGCTGGGCCGGGAGGGATCCGCTCATCACTAACAGGACCATTAGTGCAATGGCAACTGTAATTGACTTGGAAGATTGCATGATGTGTATTTAGAGTTAGAATGCGTATCTAAAAGTAGAGGTTTCTCTTCTCCTGTGCAAAAAGAAATATGTGATGAATCTGTCAGGCAACTTGTGATGCAGGTGATGGATGACTGATATTAAGCTTCTCCCTTGTATACCGAGTGGGAGTCTTTCCTGAGTACCTCTTAAACACGGTGGCAAAATAGGATGGGGAACTGAACGCCAGTCTGTAGGCCACATCATGAACTTTACATCCTCCGGCTAATAACTCTTTCGCCATTGCGATCTTTTGTCTTACAATATAATCGGCCGGTGGGATCCCTGTCTCCTTTTTAAACCTGTACTTGAAGTGGGAAAGTGAAAGGTTCCATTGGGATGCAAGGGATTCAAGCGATAGTTCATCATGAATGTTCTGTTGAATGAACCGACACACTTGGCTGATGGTTTCACTTACCTGATTTTCTGTTGCACGTTCACCCAGCTCCACCACATGAATAAGAAATCCCAGTAACAGATTCGTGATCTGTATTTTCTTGTACAAGCTATCCTGTTCTCTGTATACCTGAAAGATCCTGTTCAAATGATTCTTTAGGAGGGCCGATCCGTGGAACATCCGGTTGGACTGAAGATGCAACAATCGGTCAATCATCTCTTTCGTCTCTTCCTTTGTAAGGTTTAACAATCGCTGTTTCCCACCGGGCCCGGGCAACAGAATGATCAACCAGAACAACCTGCCCTTCTCCTCGGGAAAGTCCCTTGTCCCGTGCTCCTCTCCCGGAAAAGTCAGGAGCACATCTCCTCCCTTCATGCGATAGTCTTTCCCCTGAACATGGTAGTATTGAGTTCCCTTTTCCAGGTAACAGATTTCAAGCATCCCCACATGCCGGTGCATCTCCAGGCTCCTCCTCATCTGCCGGTAGTTATACTGGCCCAATACCTTTACACATGGATAACCTAGCTTTCCCAAATCAAGTATCAGGCGATCTTCCGTTGAAAGCAGGTCTGGGTGTGTCATGTTTGAAATAGTACGATAAGATTTAATTGTGCAATATTTTATCGAAGATAGTTTATTTTTAGCAATCAGGTGATGAATCCCCCGACACTGAATCATAAACTGATTGTATATACGTTAGTCGCCGCGCTGGGTGGCTTCCTGTACGGTTTTGATACTGCCGTTATCAACGGGGCACTTCCTTTCTTCACAGGCCATTTTAATTTAAGTGATGTGATGAAGGGCTGGGCAGTTAGCTCTGCACTGCTGGGGAGTATTATCGGCGCCATTGGGGCAGGGATTCCTGGGGACAAATTTGGCAGGCGCCAGGTGCTCAAAGTTTCCGCCTTACTCTTTCTCCTGTCTGCATTCGGAACCGGTTTGGCCAATCAAATTCAATTGTTTGTTCTGGCCCGCTTTATAGGGGGATTGGCAGTAGGAGTGGCATCGGTACTTTCACCTACCTACATATCTGAAATTGCTCCTGCATCACACAGAGGCAGATTGATCATTACATTTCAACTGGCTATTGTCATCGGCATATTGGTGGCCTTCTTTGTGGACTATCTGCTTATCGACGTGGGAAAGAATAACTGGAGATACATGTTCTTGTCCGAGTCTCTGCCGGCGCTTCTCTTTCTGCTGTTGCTGTACCGTGTAAAAAAAAGCCCCCGCTGGCTCATGAAAATCGGGCAACAAGAGGAAGCTGAAGCCATAATCAAAGAGATCAATCCGGCAGGTATTGAATCGGGGATCCTGGATGAGATCAGGCAATCCATCGAGCTGGAAAAGCTGGAAAACCAGGAACGGCTCTTCAAAAAGCCCAATCTGAAATTCACTCTGATCGGTATCACCATAGGAATGTTCGCCCAGTTTACCGGTATTGCCATTGTAATGTATTATGCTACCGATATCTTCAGGGCTGCCGGATTCTCTACCGACTCGGCCATTGGGCAGACGGTTGTCCTGGGGGCCGTCAACCTGACTTTTACATTGCTGGCCATGCGCTTCATTGACAAAATAGGCCGTAGAAAACTTCTTCTTGCAGGTATGTTAAGTATGGCCGTTTTCCTCGGACTCTTTGCCGTTGAGTTTATGTTCAATACATTCGGAGGAGGATTATTGCTCCTGTTCCTCATTGGTTTTGTAGCCTCTTTTGCAGGCTCCATGGGCGCTGTGGTCTTCGTGTTGCTTGCCGAGATATTTCCCAACAACATCCGTTCAAGAGGTGTGGCTATGGGTTCCTTCTCCGTCTGGATCGTTAATGGTTCAATTACCTTTCTGTTTCCTGTAGTGACAGGTGCATTTGGAGATGGCAAAGGCATAGGAATCAGTTTCGCTTTTTTCTCTGTTATGACTTTAATGGGATTCTTCTTTTTTAAAAAGATCTTGTTTGAAACCAGCAATCTTTCGTTGGAGGAGATCGAACGAAGGAACAAAGATGTAATAGCTTAGACTTAACCAAATGAAATAATAAGAAATCATGGCAACAAGAAACTGGAACCGGCGAGACTTGCTAAGAACCTTTGGTGCAGCTACCCTTGGATCAGCTGTAGCAAGCCCCGCTCTGAGCCGGGAATCGAATCTTTCACTTCCTGATTATCTGAAGAATCCTGCGTATAAACGGCCCTATGAACCCGTAACATGTGTGGTGCTGGGTGCCGGGGGGCGCGGGAACGTATATGCTTCTTATGCGGAAAAACATCCGGAGGAGCTGAAGATCGTGGGTGTGGCAGAACCTATTCCGTTCCGCAGGGAAAGGTTTGCCAAGCGATATAATATCCCGGAAGAACGCCAGTGGGTTACCTGGGAGCATGCCCTGGAGATCCCGAAATTTGCAGATGCATTGATCATCACCACACCTGATGCCCTTCATTATGGTCCGGCTATGAAAGGCATGGAACTGGGGTATGACATGATACTGGAAAAAGCGATCGCACAAAGCTGGCAACAATGCAAATCGATCCTGAACCATTCCAGGAAATACAACAACATCGTGGCCATTTGTCATGTACTTCGATATACTTCCTACTTCCGAAAAATAAAGGAGATCATCGATTCCGGTGCACTGGGTGAGATCCTAAGCATTCAGCACCTGGAACCGGTCCAGAACCTCCATATGGCACACTCCTTTGTAAGGGGCCCCTGGAGGAATAAAGAGGAATCCAACTCCATGATCCTCTCAAAATCGTGTCATGACACCGATATCATCCGTTGGATGGTGGGAAAACCGTGCGAAAGAGTCACCTCTTTCGGTGCCCTGAACCATTTCCGAATTGAGAATGCACCGGAGGGAAGCACCTCACGCTGTACCGAAGGATGCAGGGTGGAATCCACCTGCAGCTATTCTGCAAAGAAGTTTTACCTGAAAAACAAAGGCTGGACACATCACCTGGAGATCCCTGATACCAAGGATGAGACCATCCTGGAAGCTTTGAAGATAGGTCCGTACGGAAAATGTGTATACCGTACCGACAACAACGTGGTGGACCACCAGGTGATGAACATGGAATTCGAGGGCAATATCACAGGCACCTTCAACATGGAGGGGATAACCAGCTACGCCGGAAGGCGCACAAGGGTATTTGGAACAGAAGGAGATATAGTGGGTGATGAACACACCCTCACTTATACCAGTCTGCAAACCGGAGAACAGGAAAAGTGGGATGTAAGCATGGGTACAAAAATCGAATCGGGACACGGAGGAGGCGATTATGGCCTGGTCCATGATTTTGTCCAGGCTGTGAGCCAGCGGGATGATTCACTGCTTACCTCCAATATCGAAGCCTCCATGGAGAGTCACCTTATGGGTTTTCTGGCAGAAGAGAGCAGGCTTAACGGAGGTCAATCGATGGAATTACATATAAAGAAGGAATTACAATGACAGGACTGGAACGAATAGAGGGAGCACTGGAAGGGAGATGGCCCGATAGAAGGCCGATCATGCTCCATAACTTCATGATGGCGGCCCGGGAAGAGGGATTAACCATGAAGGAGTTCCGGGAGAATCCTGAAAAAGCGGCCAGGGCTTTCATCCACGCAGCAGAAAAGTATGACGTGGATGGGATACTCATTGATATCGATACGGCTACGCTGGCCGGTTCGGTGGGGGTTCCGGTGGACTACCCGGAAGATGAACCGGCCCGGATACATGATGTTTTACTCTCTTCCATAGAGGAGGTGGGATCGTTGCCCCCCGTGGATATTGCAAAAGACACTGGAATACAGAGATGGCTGGAAGTGAGCAGGATTGTAAAACAGCATTTCGGGGAAGAGAAGTTGGTGAGAGGTAATTGTGACCAGGCGCCTTTTTCTCTGGCCAGCATGATCAGGGGATCCCAGGAATTGATGACTGACCTTTTGCTGGAGAATGAGAAGGTACATCAGCTACTGGAATATGGAACTGAAGCCGGCATACAATTCATCCGCCTGATGTCGGAAACAGGGGTGGATATGGTATCTAACGGGGACAGTGTGGCAGGTCCTGAGATGATCCCCCCGGAGTTCTACAGGGAATTTGCCCTGCCCTATGAGAAGAAATTGGTGGATACAGCTCACGACTTAGGCCTTTCATATACCCTGCATATATGCGGTGATGCCGGCTCCATCCTGGAGGATATGTTGATGACCGGAGCCGATGCCCTGGAACTGGATTACCTGACAGACGTGAGCGAGATCCACAGGTTGTGTCATGATTCCCGGGTTTTAATTGGCAACCTGGATCCATCCGGGATCCTGAAATTCGGCAGTGAAGAGGTGGTGGAACAGAAAGTACGTGAATTGCTGGAGGTGTACCGCTCCTCACCCAGGCTCGTGATCAATGCAGGTTGTGCGATCCCTCCCGATACCCCCTCAGAGAACATCAGGAAGATGGTGGAAACCGCCAGGTCTGCCATCACTCCTGCTTAACTGCTGCAAACGCAAATAAATCTCTAAATACCACATCATGAAAAATCTATTTGCTTTACTATTCACTACGTTGATGCTTTCAGGGTGTAATACGGAACCCGAAAAGTTCAGCGGGCTGGACCTGGATATGGGGAACCTGTACCGGCTATCCGATGCCAAATCCAGATCCATAAGCCCCGAAAATTTCACGGGCGAGAAAGGAAAAGGTGGAATGGCCACCCTGGAAGAGGGGAATGCGGCCCATGCAGCCCGTGACCTGGGACAGGGATGGAAGGTGAATCCCTACATTTTCATTGAACCCGGAGAGGAGTTTACACTGGCTGAAATAGAGGGGGAAGGAGCCATACAGCATATCTGGATGACTCCGGTATGTGATTACCGCCTGAACATCATCAGGTTTTACTGGGACGATGAAACCGAAGCCTCCGTGGAGGTGCCCGTGGGTGACTTTTTCGCCTCCGGCTGGGGTATGGGCTTTGAACCTCAGATCCAGTCACTTGCAGTTTGTGTCAATCCACGAAGCGGCTTGAACTGTTACTGGCAGATGCCTTTTCGTGCCAAATGCAGGATCACTATGGAGAACAAGAGTGCGGACAGAACCAGGCTTTATTACCAGGTTGATTACACCCTCACAGATGTACCTGAGGATGCGGCCTACTTTCATGCTCAGTTTACCCGGGTGCATCCCCTGCCCGACAAAGAGGATCATATCATCGTGGAGAACATCAAGGGGAAAGGTCACTATGTGGGTACCTATATGGCCCGGGGTGCATATGATGAGAATTGGTGGGGAGAAGGAGAGATCAAGTTCTTTATGGACGGGGATACCGATTTTCCCACCATCTGCGGTACCGGGGAAGAGGATTACTTTTGTGGATCCTATGGGTATAACGGTCGCAGGGATGAAGATGGCATCCCACTTTTCGATGAGTTTGACAGCCCCTATACCGGCTTTCACTACTTCCTGGATGATCCCGCGATTTCTTATCAGCTCAAAATCGGGTCGTACCGCTGGCATATTCTTGATCCCGTACGCTTTGAAAGCGACCTGAAAGTAACCCTGCAGAGCCTGGGATGGCAAACCGACGGAAGCGGAAAATACAAACACCTGAGGGATGATATGGCCACGGTGGCATACTGGTACCAGACAGAACCCCATAATCCATTCCCGGAACTGCCCTCTATTGACAAACTGGTCATCCTTCAGGAAAATCCGAATCCAATGAAGTAGTCCATGGATGGCATAGCGTATAAACGAGGCGTTAACACTGTTTTAGAGAGGCTGAGTCGGTTCTACGAAAGAAAAGCGTGTGATCAGGTATTGGCCGATTTTCATATTCCGAGTCAGACTCTGAATGAGTTTCGTTCAACCCACGCTGCTGAATATACCACCTACCCCGATCCTTATGTACGGGCCCGGTTCTGGGACAACCTGCTGCAGGAGAAATCCCAGGTAGAAGATGACAGCATACCTTCTGCCTACCTGAGCGAGTTTGACCAGGGATTATACGGGGCACTGATCGGAGGAGATATCCAGTTCCTGAGCGATCCTGGTTCAGGATGGATCTCCTCCATGATCAAGCCCATGTATACGGATCTTTCACAGTTTCATCCCCGGATGTTCGATTGGAACCACCCCTGGTTCCGGAAATACCTGCATCAGCTGAAGGTGTTCTCGGAAGTATCAGGTAACAAATTCGGCATCAGTCACTTTATCCTCATCGATTCCCTCAATTTCATTTTTGAACTGGTGGGTGCCACCAAAACCTACCTCAGCCTCTTCGAATGCCCGGAAAAAGTAGAGGAGGTCATTGATTTTGCCTTTCAACTCAACGTGGAGGTGCAGAAAGCCTTTTTTGATAATACACCTTCATACAACAATGGGACATTCAGCAATTTTGCCCAGTGGATACCTGGCAGAATCGTTTCGGAAAGCGTCGATCCTTTCCATATGACCTCGGTGGAAGATTATGAACAATGGGGGAAGGAGAACGTGGAGAAGATGTTCAGTGAGTTCGACGGCGGTGTTTTGCATCTGCACAGCAACGGGAGGCACCTGCTCCGGGCTGTCTCTCAGCTGCGCGGTTTAAAAGCCATCTACCTGCTGGATGAAAAAGACAATCCCCCGGCATTTGATCTGTTATCCGAACTTAAAGAGCAGGCTGGCGATGTACCTCTTGTAGTGAGTGTGGATGGCCATACCTTTGAAAAGCAACTGAAGAAACACACCCTCCCCGGCGGAGTGCTCTATGTAGTCCGATCCCAGAAAAGTGTTGATGAAGTGAACCGGCTGATGGAACTGGTGAGAAACTACAGGAACCCGGATTGAGGATAAATAGGAGAATAAAAAGAAGCATGAGAATAGTTCTATTGACAACACTAGGTGTATTCATTTTGCAGGGCATCCTCAGTGAACCGGTGGTCTGTGCACAAAAGCCCGTAAATACCGGAATAATTCCTCAACCTGATGAGATTAATTACCTGAAAGGTTCATTTACAATTGGTAAAAAAACTGTAATTGTTGTAGATAATTCCAATGAGGGGCAACGAATGGCAAAAGATTTGTGTGCTTTTTTACAAGCTAATTTCGATCTGCACCTTGAAGTCTCCACGAAAGAGCAAGAAGATGCCATTCATTTAATAAAGTCTGGAGAAAAAGCAGAGCATGGCGCCTATAGTCTGGTGATTTCTAAAGCGGGTATTTTCATCAGGGGAGGTTCTAATCAGGGAATTTTTTACGGAATCCAGACTTTGATTCAATTGCTAACACCTCAGGTGGCTGTAAAAGAGCCTGCACTCAGTTTTGTACGCATAAAAGATGCTCCTGAATTTCAATGGAGAGGCATGATGCTGGATGTGTCCCGTCATTTCTTTCCCAAGGATTCCGTAAAGAAAGTAATAGATATACTTGCCATGCACAAGATGAACAAGCTGCACCTGCATCTGGTAGACGGGATCGGCTGGAGAATTGAAATTGACCAATATCCGGAGCTGACAAATAGAGGGGCATGGAGAAAAGTGAAAGAGGATAAAAAACCGTGGGAGGAGTTTGAATCTACTTATGAAAATGCGGGAGATCAAGTGTACGGAGGGTATTATACAAAAAGCGATATTAAGGAAATAGTGGCTTATGCTGCAGATCGTTATATTGATGTGATTCCTGAAATTGAAATGCCCGGTCATTCGGATGCGGCATTACAGTGTTACCCGGAATACTCCTGTGATGGGAAGGGAGCTACCGGAGTCTATTGTGCCGGGAATAACGGGACCTTCGATTTTTTACAAAATATCCTAAGTGAGGTGGTGGAGTTATTTCCATATACCTATATACATATTGGCGGTGATGAAGTGGGTAAGGAAGCCTGGTTGCAATGCAATAAATGTAAAAAAAGGATGAAGCAGGAAAACTTACACGATGGTGAAGAACTGCAAAGTTATTTTGTAAAAAGAATGGAAAAATTCATTCATTCAAAGAACAGAAAACTGATAGGTTGGGATGAGATTTTAGAAGGAGGGTTGCCGGAAAGAGCGACAGTTATGTCATGGAGAGGCGTTAAGGGAGGTATAGAAGCAGCCAATGCGGGTCATGATGTAGTGATGTCTCCGGGCTCTCCATGCTATTTTGATCATAGCCAGGGCAAAAGCGAATTTGAACCGCCTTCATGGGGTGGTTATAACAATTTGCTGAAAGTCTATGATTTTGATCCCGTTCCCAAAGAGATCGCACCGGACAAACGAGATCATATTCTGGGCGGGCAAGCCAATCTCTGGACAGAACAGATAAAAACCCTGCGTCATGCACAATACATGATGTTGCCAAGAATATGTGCCTTGTCTGAGGCGCTTTGGACCCATTCCAGTCAAAAAAACAAGAAAGCCTTTATCGAAAGAATGGACTTCCATTTTGACAGATTGCATGAGTTGGGGTATCATGTGGCAGGTAGCTCTTTGTCGCCAGATTATGAGGTGAATTATGATAAAACCAACAAAGAATTCAGTCTGACATTGAAAAATGAGCTGAACTTGTATGAGATTAGATATACGCTGGATGGTTCCGTTCCTTCCATGAATTCGGAATTGTATACAACACCCATACTCTACACTTCACCCATTCAGCTAAATGCCCAATGCTTTAGAAAAGGATTGCCTGTTGGCTTTCCGTTAATAAAAATGTTTTCAGCAGGTTTTGGAGACCAATGCAAGGTAATATATACCCATGCGTATAGTGAAACGTATAGTGGCGGAGGTGACAAGGCTTTGGTCAATAATAGATTTGCCATTTCTCGTGGTGATGATCCGAATTGGCAGGGAATTCCTCAAAAGGATTTTGATGTGCTAATTGACCTGGGAGGAGCCAAAGAACTATCGTATGCAGGCTTAAACTTCTTTCAACATATAAGCGCTACTTCTGTGATGTTGCCGACACATGTGACCATTTCCGTTTCAAAAGAAGGTAAGGATTATACGACTGTGCTGGATGAAGCTATCAAAACAACTAAAAAAAGAGATCCCATCATCAAACGGATAGAAACTGATTTTGAAAAACAGACTGTTTCTTTTATTAAGATATCAGCTACAAACAGAGGTGTGCTTCCGGACTGGCATATCAGAAAAGGTGATGCGTGGTTGTTTGTAGATGAAGTATCAGTGAAATAGTGGTTAAGGCACAGGAGAATGAAATGAGATTAAGATGACAAACCGATTATTCTATTTAGCCTTACTAATTATCTCTATTTCAGCATTGAGTTGCAGTAATGAAAGTAAAGTAAAAACTAAAGATACCACAGAGTCTGGAATCCAAGGGGGTGGTTATATCTTACCTCCCTCTCATTTGCTTGATGGCGTGCAGCCCGAAGCCAGCTGGATCTGGGATTCAGGGGAGATCAATCCCCGAAATTACTTTCTGCATGTCCGGAAATCCTTTTCGTTGAGCGATCCGGTACAGGAGGCCAGGGCATTTATATCTGCTTTTGCATTTGCC